>NZ_JAWDKC010000012.1:0-137183 GCF_032714515.1 Methanimicrococcus hacksteinii
AGCAATGCAAACCTGACGGCAGCGGCAGCAATGCAAACCTGACGGCAGCGGCAGCAATGCAAACCTGACGGCAGCGGCAGCAATGCAAACCTGACGGCAGCGGCAGCAATGCAAACCTGACGGCAGCGGCAGCAATGCAAACCTGACGGCAGCAGCGCCCCCGTTCGCGACAGCGAACGGCTGCTCTAAAAAGAGGCAGATATAATATGGGGCGCAAACAACAGCAGAAATGGACACTGAAACAAAGCAGCAGAAATGGGAACCGAAATAAAGCAGCAGCAAGGAAACAGCAACAAAACAGCAACGGGAATTAGAAAAGGCAATAAAATGCCGATTCATTTTAATCGCTGATTTTTCGAAAAAATAATGTTTGTTTTTGTCGTTTTTCATTTCGTCATTTTTTAACCGAAATAAATTCATTTTTTCAGAGATCTTCTCGGAAAAATGAAATCGGTCGAATCATTATTGTTGGTTTGCCGAACAATCTTCTCCGATTTTTTCATTCCTTCGGGCCGCAAAAATATTAAAAAGAAAATGGCATAATTACAGTTATATTCTTGAAGCGAATAAAGAGAAAATCACTCAAATCTCTTCAATTATCATTATTTCAAACATTATCATTTCAAATTATCATTTCAAACTATCATTTCAAACATTATTATTTCAATTATAAACGTTAATTTCAATTATAATTTCAGTTGTTATTTTAATTATAATCCGGTAATATTCACGTTACATTTATCAGCAATTCAAAGGTGCACTTATGCTTTACACTTATCAAGACGGAGCGGAACTTCCTGTTCAGCGGGATTTCATTCAGGATTTAAGAAATTATGTGGAATGTCTTGAAAAGATTCTTCCTCTTGAGAACCAAATCATGGAACTCAAGGATGTGGAAAAAGATCAGGGCGCTTTGTTTGAACGAAAAGTTTCCGTTTTAAGCAATTTTAAAGAAAGTTTAATTCATTCCATGCCTTCCAATCTGGATTTGGATGAAGCTGCTCTTCTGGAACCGTGCATCAATGAAATTATGGAAGTCTGCGACAAATATATCCGAAAAACGCACGAAGACTTCGAATCCGAAGTTTATGTCATGAAAAGAGATTCCGGCGCCCAAATTAAATCCAAGGAACTCGAAATCATTAAAATCTTGAATCCGTTTTTGATTTCAAGCGTTTACGGCGCCAAACGCGTCTATGACATTTCTTATCACGAAACGCTCGGCGGAACACTTTACTGCTACTCCTCCGGCCTTCAGTTCAATTACAAATTACATTTCACGGACGACAGGCTGACTGTTCAGCGCCTGCTCGGCGACTTCTCTCTGCCTCTGATGGCCACAACCGGACTGTTCACCAAAGAACACAAGCCCCGCGTGATGAGCCTGGCGGAATTTACTGTTCTTTCCATCCAGTATGATGATTTGTACAATTTCTCATTGGATTTGGAAAACAAAAAGAAAATCATTCGGATTGTCCGCAAGAACGGCAACTTCTCAATTTACGATGACGGCAGAGATATTACGGCCGACACGGATCTGGCCGGCCTGATTGAAGATGCCCAGCTCCAGAAGCTTCCGAAAAACATTGTGGAATACATCCGAAAGAACGTCTCTTCATTTGAATTGTCCGAGATTTTAATCGACGACGACGACGCGATTGCCAACAACCTGATTTTCGACTGCATGAAAATTATTGCAACACAGTACGGATCAATCGTTGCCGAATGCATTCGCAGAAGCCCGATCAAATCCGAGATCTCCATTAAAGTGCAAATGGAAGACGGCACGCGTACCGAAAAATACATTTCCAAAGACGAATTGTATTCCTCGCTTGCCAACATCGGCGGCGACGGCCTTGAAATTGCAAGTTTGATCGGCGCGGATGCCGAAGAAGCCGAAAAGCCGAGCGGAAACAACCGGTATTTCATTGTCTGATTTATCAAAATCGGATTTGCTCGTTCAAATCTGATTTATCGGAATCGGATTTGTTCATTCAAATCTGATTTATCAAAATTGGATTTGCTCGTTCAAATCTGATTTTTATTCAATTTATATTCAATTTAATTTCTTTACAAAATCGGGTTGTTCAATTTTATCAAGTTTTTATTTATTTTAATTTTATTTCAATTTTATTTTAATTCGGGTCAGAAAAATGGATGAATCGAACTCAGAAAAGACGGTAAATACGGAAAAACGAACGGAATTCGTTTCCGATGAGCGTATTCGATTCAGTTATTCGCCCGAAGAAATCACAATCGACGAGCTGATGGCGCGCCAAGGCTACGCGAAAGCAGGCAGCCACTCCGCCGTTAAAACCTGCGCCTGGCTTAAAAATTCCATGAACGGAACAGGTGTCTGCTACAAATCTTCTTTTTACGGCGTCACATCGCATCGCTGCCTTCAAATGTCGCCGACACTGATGTGCAATCAGGAATGCGTTTTTTGCTGGCGGCCGACGGAAGTTCCGGCGCACGCGCCCGATGTTTGGGATACCCCCGAAAAAATCGTTGAAGAAAGCGTCAAAGCGCAAAGAAAACTGATTACCGGCTTTGGCGGTTCTCCGAATGCCGTTCCCGGCAATTACGATGAAGCGAAAAATCCTTCAAATGTCGCAATTTCACTCTCGGGTGAACCGACTTTTTATCCGCATCTGCCCGAATTGATCAAAGCGTATGAAGAAGCCGGCATGACCGTTTTTCTCGTGACCAACGGAACGCAGCCGGAAATGCTTCGAAAAGTTCGGCCGACGCAGCTTTACATGAGTTTGGATGCGACAACGCCTGAAATGTATGACGAAGTCTGCCGGCCGAAAAGTCCGCGCCTCTGGGAAAAAATCATCGAATCACTGAATGTTCTCAAAGAAAAGAAAGCGGAAGGCGTCCGAACGGCGATTCGCATTACGGCGGTCAAAGGCTTGAATATGACGGACGCTCCCGGTTATGCCGAACTGATTCAAAAAGCCGAGCCGGATTTCATTGAAATCAAATCTTACATGCATGTCGGATTTTCCCGCCTGCGCCTGACGCGTGCCAATATGGCCGAGCAGGAGGAAATCAGAGAATTCGCAAAAGCCGTCGGCGATCTTGCAGGCTATCAATATGCCGGCGAATCAGAACCGAGCCGCGTTGTCGTTTTGTCAAAAGGCGGCGAACTTTCAAACGTTTGATTTTTTTCATTTTTTTATTTTTTTATTTTTTGTTTTCCTTTTTTCTTTTATGCTGTTTTTTTTTCAGTGTTCAATGTTTTCTTTTTCCGGTGTTTTCTTTTTTATCGGGATTTTTTCTTCTTTTCCGGTTCTTTTTCTCATCGACTGATTTTTACAAATTGTTGAAATTATTCGAAAACGAACGAATTGTTATCAAGTATGTTATCAAACTATTCCTCTTTTCTTTATCTTCTTCCCGTTTTCTTTGAATACAAACCCTCTCAGGTTACTGCATCTGTTTTCGAGGTTTGTATTCAAACATGGTGGTAAAAAGCTTATTAAACAAAAGAACAGTTATTAACGTTTCACCAAAGTATTCCGATATTTTAATTATCAGAATTTAATAAAAATGGTCGCCAAGACAAGAAATGGTTTTGCTTGTCTTCATATTCAATATTTATAAAAACACAAAACAGGTGAAAGGTTTGTCAAAAGTCATTATTTATACAACAGACGTCTGCCCGAAATGCAAGATTTTAAAAGGATTTTTCCAGTCTCAGAATGTCACATACGAAGAAATGGACATGAGCACACCCGCGGCGCTCACAGAACTTGCCGTGAACAACATTTTTACAAACGTCGCGCCGGTTCTTCAAATCAACGACACGTTCCTCACATACAAGGAAATTTTTGACGGAACTGCTGTCAAAGAAGACCAAATCATGACACTGATTGCGTAAACAAACGCAGCTTTACATATCGCCGCATTGCGGTTCAATGACGGAAGTTCCTAAAAATTCTGCAAAGTCATGAATCGCTGCCATCTATCACACACCTAAAAACGCAATCGGATCTTCACACATTTCTGTTCCGATTAAAATTCCGATTCATTAACTCTTAATGAATTATTACATAACGAATTTCACATATTTCACATAACGAATTTACATAACGAATTTACATAACGAATTATTACTTTCACATGACTTGCACACGACTTATCAAACAGATTTCAAATACACTTTAATTCTCTTTCAATTCAAAATAAATAAAAACAAATGACACACACGGTGAAACGACTCATGTCAACAGAACTCAGCAAAAATACAGAAGGAAAAGACATCCGCCAGGTTCAGCAAACACTTGACGGCGGCACTGTCCCGACAATGCCGAAGGTCAGAACAACCAACGGCTACATGATGGATTGGGACAGAAACGAAATTGTCCGCCAGCTGATGAAAGAAACCCCGCTTGCGGAACGTTTCTACGGCGTTTCGGGAATTTCCAAAGAGGAAGCGTCCGAAATCGCAAAGGAAGCTGAAGCGCGCATCCGAAAAATGGGCGTCGAATTCCTTTCCGGTCCGCTGGTCCGCGAAATCGTCAACTGTATTCTTTTGGAACGCGGCCACCCCGAATGGCGTAATGTCATGACAAGAGTCGGCGCATCCGTCTACGACGCCTGTGAAATCGACACCGGCCTCGGATTCGAATCCCACGACAACGCCAACCAGTTAGACAACGCCGAAACGTCTCACAAAAAGAAAGCCGACAAAATGTCAAAAGAACAAAACCTTCTTTTGATGCCCGGAAACCTTGCCGACCTTCACTTAAACGGCGATTTCCACATTCACGATTTGGAATACTTCGGCACCCGTCCGTTCTGTCAGGACTGGGACCTCCGTTACTTCTTCTACTACGGCCTCATGCCCGACGGCGTCGGCGTTCAGTCCAGCGTTGCAGGTCCGGCCATGAAAGCGGAAGTTGCCATCCTTCACGCCGTTAAAGTCATGGGATCCGCGCAAACAAACTTTGCCGGCGGCCAGGGTTTCTACAACTTCTTAGCATTCCTTGCACCGTATTTCGTTGACAAAACCGACAAAGAGCTGGAACAGCTCATGCAGATGTTCGTTTACGAAATGATGCAGATGATGTGCGCCCGCGGCGGCCAGACCGTTTTCTCATCCGTTCAGCTTTCTCCCGGCATTCCGAAACTTTGGAAAGACAAACCCGTCGTTGCGATGGGCAAAGTTTGGGACGGCACAAACGGCACCAAGAAATGGGTCTACGGCGACCTCGAAAAGGAAGTCCGCAAAGGATTCCGCGCGCTCATGGTTGTCATGCTCAAAGGCGACGACTGGGGAAAACCCTTCAGCTTCCCGAAGCCGGAAATTTCAATCGAACCCGATTTCATGGAAGAAGACGAAGCGTTTAACGCCGCCAACCCCGACGTTTTATCTTACAAAGAACTCTACCGCCTCACATTTGAATTGGCCGCCAAGTTCGGAACGCCGTATTTCGACAACCAGATTCCGGAATACCGCGGCGCCGGCGAAGGCATCAGCTGTTATCAGTGCTGCGCTTACCAGTTTTCCGCCAATCCCGAAGACGATGACGAATTCGATGAAAAGCTTTACTTCAAAGACGGCAAACACTTTTCGATGGGCTCCTGGATGGTTATGTCCCTCAACTGCCCGCGCGCCGCTTACAAGGCCGAGCACGACGATCAGAAACTGATTGACGAACTCAAATATCTCATGAACAAATCCGTTGAAGTCTTCCGCGTGAAGAAAAAGTGGATGGACCATCTTTTGGACTGCAACAGAATTCCGTTTGCGGCAATGACCCCGAAGGATCCGACAACCGGAGAGCCGGGATGTATCGCCGTCGATTTCGACGCGCTCGTTTACACAATCGGCGTCATCGGCATCAATGAAATGGTTCAGTATCACACCGGAAAATCCATGTACGAATCACAGGATTCTTTCAAATTTGCAATTCGCGTCATGTATGAAATGAAAATGCACGCTCAGAAGCTGTCTCAGGAAAACGGCATTGAGATTGCGCTTGCAAGAACGCCGGCGGAAACCACCGCGCAGAGATTTGCGGTGTCCGACTTGCTTCACCCCGAATATGCGGACAAAGCCGAAAACAACATGAACGGCGACGTCGAGCTGACGAAAAAGGAGCTCGGAACGACGAAAGACTTGCCGGTCTACTACACGAACGGCACGCACATCCCGCCGGGCGCCGACATTTCCGTCATTGAAAGAATCAATTATGAACAGACGTTCTTCCCGATCGTCGACGGCGGAAACATTCTGCACATCTGGCTCGGCGAAGGCACGCCCGACCCCGACGGACTTCAGGAAATGGCGATGCACATTGCCAAGAACACGCACACCGGCTACTTCGCGTTCACGCGCGACATGACGGTCTGCAAAGACGAAGGCTACGTTGCATCCGGCATCAAAGAATGCTGTCCGAAATGCGGTTCCAACAACATCGACCACTTGTCCAGAATTACGGGCTACCTCCAGTCCGTTGACGGCTGGAACGCCGGCAAGAGACAGGAGCTTGTTGACAGAGCACGCGCCGACCCGAAAAATTTGAGAGTTTGATTCTCAAATTTTTCATTTCACGCTGATTTTAAGAAATTTGGAATTTGACTTAAAATTCAATTTGGTTTTAAATTCAATTTGATTTTGAATTCAATTTGGTTTTAAATTCAATTTGATTTTGAATCGAGTTTGATCTTGAATCGAATTTGATTTCAATCGAATTTGATTTCAATCGGAATTAAATTGAATCGAATTTCATATTTTTTGAATCATAAAAACAGAAAAACGGGTGAAAAGAAGCCACACAAATTCTCTTTTCATTCTTCCTTTTTTATTTTTTTCATTCACTTGGTTACCTTTGTTTTTTCTTTTGATGTTTCTTCTCTCTGTTTCTTCTTTCTCTATTTCTTCTCTTACTGTTTCTTTTCTTTCTGTTTCTCTCTCGCGCTGCTGCCTGCATGGCCGGCTGCATTCCATATTGCATCTGCTTCTTAGAGCAGCCGTTCGCTGTCGCGAACGGGGCGCTGCTGCCATCCGGTTGCGCTGCTGCCCTGCCGCCGCCGCGCGCGGGCTGCACCCGTTTTCAAAAAATAAACAAACTATGATTCGTTTTTTAAAAATAAATCAAATTGCGATTTCGTTTTTCAAAAAATAAATCAAACCGCACTTTCGGTTTTAAAAATAAATTCAAAGATATTTTCCGTCTTTCTTATTCCTTTAAAACGCGTCCATCTTCATCGGTTTGTGTAAACACGGCTGTGTTTTTCAAATTCCGAAGCGCAATTTCCGCAAGTTCGTCCATTTCTTCGGGCGATAAAAAAGTCATTTTTTGAAAAACGGGGTCGTCGGAGTTGCCGCCTTTGCCCTGCTGAAGAACATAAGTCAGTTTTTGTTTCTGCTTAATGTTTTCATTCATCCATTTTGAAATTTCTTCGATTTGATCTTTTGTTCCGACCGATTCGGGAAAAACGGTTGTTTTGATTTCAAGTTCGGCGGCGCTTCCATCGGCGAGCCGGAGTGTTTCTTGAATTCGCTCAATCATTTTTTCGTTTTTTGCGCCGACGGTTTTTTCATAAATTTCAATTTCTAACGGCGCTTTGATGTCGATAAAAAATTTGTCGGCGAGATTTTTTTCAATCAGCGCGGCGGCTGTTTCGGGATAAAAACCGTTTGTGTGAATGCCGACGAGGAGATTGTTTTCTTTCGCAAACGCCGCGATTTCCAAAACCGCGTCTTCCTGCATCAGCGGCTCGCCGCCCAAAAAAACAACAGCGCTGACATACGGTTTGGATTCCATAATTCTTTTTTTGACGAGCTCCAAATCCGTCGGATTTGATTTTGTCAGCAGGTCATAATTGTGGCAGTAGCCGCAGCGAAACGGGCAGCCGTTCAGAAAAACAACGACGGAGGATTTCCCGTGCCAGTCAACCGTTGAAAGCGGAACAACACCGCCGACGTTCGCGTTCATAATAGTCAAAGGGCATTCGGGTTATTTGAAAGTATCATTTATTTTCAATTTTATTCTAAACAAATACCGCTAACACGTTAAAACACATTAAACACACATTAAAACACAAACACACATTAAAACACAAACACACATTAAAACACGTTAAAACATACTAAAACATAAAATATCGTTAAAACACGTTAAAACAAATCGTATAAATACCGAAAAATCCCTAGAATTAAAAGTATGCTTGAAAAATTAAAGAAATCTTTAGAAGAAGCTCCCGTCATTCAAAAAGAATCCGAGGGGCAGATTTACAATTATTTTATTCATCCGATTTCGGACGGTATTCCCGAAACGGATCCCGCGATTTTGGAGGAAATCGCAGATTTCATAATTGCCGGCGGCAAAACCGGCGGGATTGATAAAATCGTCACTGTCGAAGCCATGGGAATCCCGATTGCAACGGCGCTTTCCTTGAAAACGGGAATTCCTGTTTCCATCATCCGTAAACGAAAATACGGTCTGGACGGCGAAGTCGAGCTTTCGCAGTCGACAGGCTACTCCAAAGGCACTCTTTTCATCAACGGTCTCAGCGCAGGCGACCGCATTTTAATTGTCGATGATGTCATCAGCACGGGCGGAACACTTTTGCCGCTTCTGGAAACGCTGGGCGGTATGGGCGTTGATGTCGCCGGCGTCTACTGCGTCATCGGCCGCGGCGCGGGAACGGACCAAATCAAAGAAAAAACAGGCGTTGACATTGTTGTTTTGGTTGACATCGCCGTGTCCGCGAACGGCGTCACCGTGGTCGGGGGCGTTTGATGACCGAACTTCCGACAATCACTTCCGATTCGTCTTATGATTTTGAGACGAAAGCCGTTTTTGACGAAATCGAAAAGATTTCAAAAGCGAAGGATGGCGAAAGAGTTGTTGTCGGACTCCAGTTTCCCGAAGGATTAAAAAAGCACGCTCTGAGCCTTGCTTCATTAATTGAAGAAAAAACGGGGGCGGAAGTTTATATTTCGGCCGATCCGTGTTTCGGCGCCTGCGATTTGGATATGCGGCTGATTGAAAAGTCGGACATTCTTTTCCATTTCGGCCACGCCGAATTAAAGCAGGGCGCTGTTGAAAACAAAGTCAAATTTATTGAAACCCGTTCCAAAGTTGATGTTTCAAATGCCGTTCGTGCAGCGCTTTCGCTTCTGCCGGAGCAGGTAATCGGCCTTTTAACGACGGTTCAGCACGTTCATCAGCTGGAAGCGGCGCGAAAAATCTTGGAAGACGCGGGAAAAACCGTCATCATTTCGCACGGTGACAGCCGAATCGCTTATCCCGGACAAATTCTCGGCTGCAACTTCTCGGCGGCACATTCCGACGAATCCGAAAAATGCGAGGCTTTTTTGTATATCGGAAGCGGTCAGTTCCATCCGATCGGCGCGGCGATTTCGTCTCAAAAGCGCGTCGTCTGCGCGGATCCGTTTACCGCCGACGTTTTCGAACTCAATTACCGCAAGTTTCTGATGCAGAGAAGCGCCGTCATCGGAAATGCGGCGGATGCCGAAACTTTCTGCATTATTGTCTCTGTCAAAAACGGCCAGTACCGAAAAACGCTGGCCGAATCGATTCAGAAAAAGGCGGAAGCGCACGGAAAAAAAGCGTTTATTCTGTTCATGGATTTTGTTTCGCCCGATCAGATGCTGTCGTTTAAGGCGGACGCTTTTGTCAACACCGCCTGCCCGCGGCTGGCCATTGATGATTCCGGCAGATATCCGGCGCCGGTTTTAACACCGCAGGAATTTGAAATTGTCATCGGCGAACGCGCATGGGAAGATTTGGTCATGGACGAAATCCTGGAAGGCGGACAGGATTGAAAGCCGCAAAAACAGAACTCCTGATGTCGAAAAGTCAAACGGTTTTATCATGAAGCTTCGAAAATTGGAAATGGCGCTTGAAAAAGTGGAAGGGTTTGTTGCGCCCAATGTCAATTACGAGCAGTACAAAACGCCTGCAACCGTTGCCGCGCCTTTTCTTCATTTGGCTTTTATGAGCGGCGACATTGCGGGAAAAACCGTTTACGATTTGGGCTGCGGCACCGGAATTCTTTCTATCGGCGCGGCGATTTTGGGCGCATCCGGCGTGGTCGGTTTTGATATTGATGAAAACGCGGTCAAGAGTGCCGAAAAAAATGCTGAAAAATATGCCGGAAAGATGGGCGGAGAAATCGGCGATTCCGAAATTGAGTTTATTGTTTCCGACATCTCAAAAATTCCCGAAATGATTGAATCGGGGGAATTGAAACGGGCCGATACGGTTTTGATGAATCCGCCGTTCGGAGCGCAGGAAAAAGGAAATGACCGGCCGTTTTTGGAGGCGGCGCTTGCGGCGGGGAACGTTATTTATTCCATTCACAATAAAGGCAGCCGCGCTTTTATAGAAAAATTTATTAAACCCGCTGTTGTAACAGACTGTTTTATAACAGAGTTTCCGATTCGAAAAACATTTGATTTTCATAAAAAAGAAATTCAGACAATCGAAGTTGAGATTTTCAGAATCGAATCTGAATAATAAGGGCGATTGCAATAAAAGATTATTTTATCTATGTTTAATGTATATTCATATCCGTTGAGTGAATAACAAACAGCGCTGAACGGTCAGCGATGACAGATATTTCGCGGGAAACACCGCATCCACGTGATTCACAATTTACAATTATCAAATTATGAAGGTTCATTTATGAGCAGAGTGCAAAAAAAACCGATCCGAAGGAGATTGAAAGATACTGCAGGCAAAACGGAAGAGCCTAAGAATTCCGAGCCTGTCAGCGCTGCTCCCGCCGAGGAGTCTCCGAAATCCAAAATTCCGAGAAAACCCAGACCCGTTATTGAAACGGCTCCCGAAGCAGAGGCACCTGCAAAACGCGTCCGCAGAGTGCGCGCACCCGATGCGGATGCGGCGCCCGCGGAAGAGAAACCGCGCCGTGCGCCGGCAGAACGCGGCGACCGCTCCGAAAGATCCGAACGCCCCGAAAGATCCGAGCGCTCTGAGAGATCCGAGCGCCCCGAAAGGTCCGAACGCCCTGAAAGGTCCGCGCGTCCCGAAAGATCCGAACGGCCGGAACGCTCCGACAGAAGTTCCGAGCGCGGCGGCAGAGACAGCGGCAGCAGAGACGGCGGCAGAGGCGACAGCCGAAACGGAAACGGCAGAGACAGAAACGGCGGCAGAAACAATGACCGCAGCGGAGACCGGAACGGTGACCGCAGAGGCGGCCGCAACGGCGGCGGCGGCAGAGGCGGTTTCGGCGGCAAAAAGCCGGGCGAGAAAAAGAAGCGTCCCGAGAAAATCGTTTATGAGAAAACAAAAGACTTTGTTTTCCCGGGCGATGCGGTCGGCGCAATCGAGGAATACAAGCCGGGATTCGGCACCGTCAATGACGACGGCACCATCCGCGCGACTGTTCCCGGCGTCATCGGTCTGAACAAAGAACTTCGTATGATTTCGGTGATTCCGAAAACGAAAACGCCGAACACGATTACGGAAGGCGACATTGTCATCGCGTCCATTACTGATGTCCGCGAATCCAATGCCCGCGTCGATATTGTCGCGGCCGAAAAAAGCATTGACGAAGAAATCGTCAACAAAGGCAATGCCGAAATTTATGTCTCCAACATCAAAGACGGCTTTGCAAAATCCGTCGGCGACGAATTCCATGTCGGCGACATCGTCCGCGCAAAAGTCATCAACAGCGCAAAAATTGATTTGTCAACGGTTGAGCCCGATCTCGGCGTTTTAAAAGCGTACTGCTCCAAATGCAAAACCCCGCTTGACAGAAACGGCGATGTTTTGGTCTGCAGCAACTGCGGCAATCAGGAAAGACGCAAATTGGCGGAAGGATATGGCAAAGGTATCCCCACCGTTTAATTTTTATCCCTTTTGCCGCTTCGGAGTTTATTATTTCTTAAATTGTTCAAAATTATTTATTAAATGATTCAAAATTATTTATTAAATGATTCAAAATCCGTTCGGCAAAATTACCGTTAATATTACCGTTAAATTTATCAAAAATCATTTCCGTTCAAATGAAAAATGAACGGTCTTTAAGACAAAAGAGAGATTAAATTATGGAAATTACAATTCTTTCGCAAGGAAAAGACGAGATGGAAATTCTCGTTAAAGGGGAAACCCACACCCTGATGAATATTATTAAAGCAACGCTTTTGGAAGACCCGCGTGTTGAAACCGCTTTCTACGACGTGAAAAGATTATCCAATTCCGTTGAGAGAGAGCCGGTTCTCTATATTAAAACAATGCCCGGCGAAAAACCGATTGAAATTTTGAAAGACGTCGCCGTTAAAATTATGGAAATGTGCGATGACTTTTCGGAAGCTTTTGCCAAAGCGGTTCAAATATAATTCCGCTTTATCTTTTTTTTATTCACATTCGACAGCGGCAGTCTTTGCCGCGGCTTTAATTTAACGGGTGGTCTTTTCAAATGGCAGCGACGAACAATTCCCTTCAGATGTTTCAGTATATCAAACGCGACACGCGTGATTTTGTTAACATTGATCCGCTTCAGACGGCCGGCCTTTTAACGGATGCGGCGAAAGACGCGCTCATTGAATGGGGAGACGGTTATTCCGTTTGTGATTACTGTAACGGCGCGTTGGATTTGGTCAAAAAGCCGCCGATTCAGGAATTTGTTCATAAAGCGCTTCCCGAATTTCTCGGAACGGATGCCGCCCGCGTGATGAACGGCGCGCGCGAGTCTAAATTCGCTGTCATGCACAGTCTTGCAAGCGCGGCCGACGGTCAGAACAATTATGTTGTTATGGATGCCTGGGCGCATTATTCCAGCAAAGTCGCCGCCGAACGTTCCGGTTTGGAGATTGTTTTTACCGAAAAGCCCGAAACAGAAATTCTGCCCGAAGATTTTCAAAAAGCCATTGAATCCGGCATTGAAAAATACGGCAAAAAACCGCTTTTAACTTTATTGACTTATCCCGACGGCAGTTACGGCAATTTGGCGAATGCCAAAAAGATTGCCGGGATTTCGCATGAATTTGAAATTCCCGTTCTTTTAAACGGCGCTTATTCCGTCGGCCGAATGCCGGTGAATGCGAAAGAACTCGGCGCCGACTATGTTGTCGGCAGCGGCCATAAATCCATGGCGGCCTGCGGTCCGGTCGGTGTTCTCGGCGTCAACGGCGAAGAGGCGGCGGAACAGCTTTTCCGCAAATCCGCTTACAATAAAGTCAAAGAAGTCGAGCTGCTCGGCTGCACTTCCCGGGGGGCTCCGATTATGACATTGATGGCGTCTTTTCCCGAGGTTGCGGCAAGAACGCAGCCGGATGTTTGGGAAAAAGAAGTTGAAAATGCCCGCCGCTTTATTAAACGCCTGGAAGACGAAGCTTCCGGCAAATTCAAGCTTTTCGGACAGAATCCGCACAATCACGATTTAATGTTTTTTGAAGCCCCCGGTTTTTTCAATATTTCCGAGCGGGCCAAGCGCGGACGTTATTTCCTTTATGACGAGCTGAAAGAGCGAAAGATTCACGGCATTAAAGTGGGTCTTACCAAAAACTTCAAAATGAGCACTTACGGCCTCGGCAAAGAAAAAACAGATTTTGTCGCCGATGCTTTTATTGACATTTTGAAAAAATACGATGAAATTTAAAAACGAGGATATAAATGACGACAAGTTTGCTTTGGTTTTCCGTTGCTTTAATGGTGGCTTCTCTGCTTCTTAAAAAGGATAATAAAATTGCTGAAATCATTTGCGGGGCAGCTTGGCTGATTTTCGGTTTTTATTGGATTACGCTGATTCCGTATTATTCGGCAAAAGCGGATTACACCAACATCATTTTAACGCTTCTTCTCTTCGCGTTCTGTTTGTTGATTGCGCTTTATGTCGCGCGTGTTTTTAAAAATCAAACCCGCAGAAACAGTCCGAAAGATCCCGATTCTGTTCTGATGGATACGCGTGTTCAGCTGCTGTTCGATTTAACGAAGCTCATCGCCGTCGTTTGTATTATTTATATGCCTTTCAGTTTGTTCACGCCGCTCAATCATTTAATTATCGAATCGGTTGCGGTGCAGACGGTGGAAATCTTGAATTTCCTCGGCTTCAATGCGGAATTGGCCGCATACAATACCATTTCTTACAACGGCGTCACTGTCATGGTTATTCTGGCCTGCACGGCAATTGAAAGCATTGCTTTTTTCACGGGCTTGATTTTAGCGGTCCCCGAAAAGGATCCGAGAAGAAAGGCGGCTGCTTTTCTGCTGACTGTTCCCGTTATTTACGCGCTCAATTTGTTCCGGAATGTTTTCATTGTGGCGGCTTACGGGGATATGTGGTTCGGCGCAAACAGTTTTGAAATCGCCCACCATTACATCGGAAAAGCCGGATCAGGCGTTGTTTTGATTATTCTGGCTTACATTACGATGAAATTGCTTCCAAATCTGATTGACACGGTTCTCGGCCTCTGGGATTTATTTGTCGATGAAATCCGCTATATCTTAAAGATTAAGCCGAAAACGAAAAAAGATTAAGCTGAAAACGAAAAAAGATTAATTAGAACGAAAATTGAATTTTTGTTTCAATTTATATGAAACCCCGTCTCGGGTTTCATATTGTTTTATTTTATTTTGTTTTATTTTGTTTTATTTTGTTTTATTTTGTTTTGTTTTATTTTATTTTATTTTATTTTGTTTTGTTTTGCCGCGATTTTATTTCTTTTTATTTACACTCACATTTTTGGCGGAAACAGTCGTAAAACACCAATAAATGAATACAATTCAAAAAATTCATTCGTATAATAAAATATATATACACTAAATTGCTATTTATTGTATCTTAAAATATTATTTGTAAATTGTTATTTGGTTTCTCTATTTCGTCAATGATTTCGTTTGTAATTTATTTTCATTCTAAAATCTTTTTCAATGGCGTTTTTAATTTCTGAAATCAAATTGCTTTTGAATCCAATTTGAACTTTAATTTCAGTGAAAAGATAACATGAAAATGAAAACTTTAATCCCGGTATTTATTTTTGTTTTACTGGTCTTTATGATGGTCGTGGCGGTTCCTGTCGTGTTTTCAGCCGAAAATAATCATAAAGTTTCCGAATCCGCTCAAAAAGAAGAAAAAATACAGTCCTTTTCTCAAGATGTCGCCGGCTCTGATGAAAATTCTAAAAAAACGGGCGGCCAAATGCCTTTCATTATTCTGATTATCGGATTCAGCGTTATTATTGCCGTTGCGAATTACAAATTAGAAAACGAAAACTGAAAAATAAACTATTCAACCGGATTAAAAAATTCAACTGAAATTAAACATCCAATTAAAATTAAAAGAATTCAACTGAAATTTAAACATTCAATTGAACTTAAAAAATTAAATTAATATCTTCCGCGTCTTCCGTACATCGGTTTTTTTGCATAAACGCGTTTGACTTTTTTGGCGAGAACATAGTCGCCTTCTTTGGATTTGAAACTGCCGCCGCGGATTTTGATGGAAACAATCGGATAATCTTTGCCGTCGATTTTGACATTCTGGCCGACGACGAATTTGAAATCGCCGGGCACTTTTGTTTCGGCAGCTTCCGTAATTTCACGGCGCTGAACGGCAACTTTGACGGTCACTTCGTCAATGGCGCGGCCCCAAATGGTGTCGATGTCTTTGACCGCAGCGGACGGTTTTCTTTTGTCGCCGCATTCTAAAACGGTAATCATAATCGGGACAACTTCGCCGGAATTAATGTCTTCGACAACAAATTCGTCGTCAATGAAAAAGTGCTCTTCTTCGGGAAGAAGCATCTGCAGCACAGCGGAATCTTCCATGTGGCTGACAATCACTTTGACGGTTTTCAGCTTCACGCGGGGAACGCGGTAACTGTGAACGTGACCGCAGTCCATGCATTTTGCGACCGGGCTCTGACCGGGCTTTAAAATCTCATGCCACGTTTCATCTGCCGGCGAGCAGTTCGGGCATTTAATTTCAATCTCGTTTCCTTCTTCAAACATAATCTCACTTCACTTTCTAAATAATGCAATAATAATGTATAAGCGAAAGAAAGAGAACAATCCCATATAAGCGTATTCAAAAAGAAATTCCAAATATTTCAAAATAATTTTTTCGGATAATATTAAACATTTTTCGAGTCAATCATTTTAAACGATTTCTCAAACTAATCTTTTAAATGATTTCTCAAAACTATTATTTTTGAAATATTTTGAAACAATTCTTTTTAAAATATTTTGAAACAATTATTCCTGAAATATTTCGAAAACCGCATTTCTTGACAATATTTTCTCGGATATTTCCGGACAAATAATTACGGATAGATATTAATAGAATCCCGTCTCATATTTGAGAAACATCTTATTTTTGAGATAATGTCTTTTTGAGACAGGATTTGCTGAATATGGATCAAATCAGATATTTGAAAACATTGGCGCTGCTGGGCTGCGATCAAAAACCGGTTAAAATTTCCGTCAAGGAACTGGAAAAAGATTTGGATGCCAGTGACAAAACAATTTCCAGAAATCTCAAGTTTTTGGAAGAGCAGAATTTAATCATTCGTGAAATCAGTCCGGCCGGACAGGTTATCCAAATCAGTCCGTCGGGGATGAAACTTCTTTCCAAAGAGTTTGCCGATTACAAAAAGATCTTTCATGTCAAGGAACAGCTGGAACTGGAAGGCGTTGTCGCATCCGGTCTCGGCGAAGGTCAATATTACATTTCAATCGACGGCTATATGGAACAGTTCCAAAAGAAGCTCGGGTTTAAACCGTTTCCGGGAACGCTGAATGTCAAAATCAAAGAGTATTGTCTGGAGCTCCGCAAACGAATGGAAGAATTGCCGTACATTAAAATTGAAGGCTTTTCCGACGGTCAGCGGACTTACGGCGCCAGCGATTGTTATCCGGCAGAAATCGGCGGCATTCAGGGCTTTATTATTGTACCCGAAAGAACGCATTATCAGGGCGATTTGCTTGAAATTATCGCGCCCGTGAAAATGCGCGAAGTTCTGAAATTAAAAGACGGCGACGAAATTAAAGTCACCGTCGGCGAAGTTTGTTAAAATGAAGGGAAAAGGGAGTCGGTTCAAAAATGAATCCGGAAATCAGTATTCGAGAAACGGTGCCTGAAGACTTTCAAACGATTATGGAAATTCATGAAGCGGCATTCGGTCATGACAAAGAAGCAAAGCTGACCGCCGCTCTCTTAAATGATAAAAGTGCCGCGCCGGTTGTTTCATTAATCGCTTTTGAAGAAGAAACCGCCGTCGGACATATTCTGTTCACACGCGCGTCTTTTGAAAACGGTGCGAACCGGATGATGCATATTCTTGCCCCTTTGGCCGTGGTCCCGTTCTCCCAAAAGAAAGGGGTCGGCGGGCTGCTGATCCGGTCCGGCCTTCAAAAACTGCAGGAACTTGATTCCGAATTGGTTTTTGTTTTAGGCCACAAAGAATATTATCCGAAATTCGGATTCGAACCGTACGCGGAAAAAGCAGGTTATCCGGCACCTTATCCGATTCCGGAAATCCATCAGGAATATTGGATGATGCAATCTGTTTCAAAAAGCGGCAAACCTGATCTCAAACCTGATCTTAAAGGAAAAATCAAATGCGCTGACGCTTTAGATAAACCGGAACACTGGAGAGAATAAATTCAATTTAAATACGTTTTTCTTATAATTCATTTTTCTTATTTATGATTGTTATAAAATCAAAGGTGAAAACAATGGACAACAAAACTCAAAACCAAAACCAAAACCAAAACGACAGCCAATACTCCGAAAAAATTCAAAAAACGCTTCAAGCAATTCGTGACGGCAAGTTCTTTTTGCTTTACGACTCTGAAAAGCGCGAAGGTGAAACGGATTTCGTCATTGCGGCAACCGCTGTTCAGCCGCAGGACGTCAAGCGGATGAGAAAAGACGGCGGCGGTTTAATTTGTGTTGCGGTCAGCCCGAAGGCATCCGAAATCATGAAGCTTCCGTTTATGGCGGACGTGGTCACGGCTGCCGCAACCAACGACAAAATCAGCCCGAAACTTGAGATCGGCACTTTTGTTGAAAAAGAAGGCGACATTCAGTACGACAAAAAATCTTCTTTTTCGCTTTGGGTCAACCACCGCGAAAACAGAACCGGAATTCCCGACGATGACCGGGCATTTACAATCCGCCGCCTCGGCGAGATGACGAAAACGGCGCTTGAAGGAAAGCCGGTTGATTTCGCTTCCGAATTCAGAACGCCCGGACACACCGCAACGCTTCGCGCCTCGAAGGGACTTTTGGACGAGCGCCGCGGCCAGACGGAACTTTCCGTTGCGCTTGCATTGATGGCCGGAACGACGCCCGCGATGGTTGTCTGCGAAATGCTGGATGATACGAACGGCAAAGCGCTTTCCAAAGAGGATGCAAAAGTCTACGGCGAAAAGAACGATATGATTTTTGTCGAAGGGTGGGAAGTCGTCGAAGCTTTTGAAATTTGGAAAAAAGAAGGCATTGAAGCTTAATTCCTTCTTTTTTTGATTTCTTTTTTGATTTCTTATTTTTCATTTTTTCATTTTTGTTTCTTTCATCATTTTTCATGAAACAGAAATGTTTTATTTCAGAATTGTATTGAGGAATTTGAAATTTCAAATTTGTATTTAATTTTTATTTTAATTCACTTAATTTCTATTTTTATTTCAGGTGATATGAAATGACTAAAACAGCAGCCGTTATCCGCGGAGACGGCGTAGGACCCGAATTGGTTGATGCAATGCTTAAAGTTTTGAAAGCTTCCGGAACACAGGTCACATTTAAGATGTGCGACGCCGGCGAAGGCTGGTGGAAAGCAAACGGCGGCGACTCTTTGATTCCGCCCGAAACGTGGGAAATCATGAAAAACTCCGACGCGTGTTTCAAAGGCCCGACAACAACGCCCGGCGGCATCGGCTCTCCGCGCAGTGTTGCGGTGTCCATCCGAAAAGCATTTGATTTGTACGCCAACGTCCGCCCGATTAAAACGATTGAAGGGGCAGTCGGTCCGCTCGGCGCGGTCGAACACGTTTGTGTCAGAGAAGGAACGGAAGGCCTTTACATCGGCGAAGAAGTTCAGCTCACGGACGACGTTGTGATTGCAATTCGTAAAATCACGAAAACCGCGTCTCACAAAATCGCCAAATACGCTTTTGAAGAAGCCAAGCGCCGCGGCTACAAAGCCGTTGTTCCGATTCACAAAAGCAACATCCTGAAAAAGACATGCGGCACTTTCCTCAATGTCGTTGAAGAAGTTGCCAAAGATTACCCTGACATTGAAGTCTGGGAATATCACATCGACAACATCGCAATGCAGCTCATCAAAAACCCGCAGATGTTCGATCAGACAATTTTGCTGTCCACCAACTTGTTCATGGATGTCATCAGCGAGGAATGCTCCGCGCTTGTCGGCAGCATCGGCATGATTTATTCCGCAAACATCGGCGACAACTACGCCATGTTCGAACCCGCACACGGTTCTGCGCCGAAATACACGGGAATGGACAAAGTCAATCCCTACGCGACAATTTTGGCAGGCGCCTGGATGCTTGATTATCTCGGCGAAAAAGAGCAGTCTCAGAAAATCTTCAAGGCGGCCGAGCAGGCAATCGCAGAAGGTTTTGTGACTTACGACATGGGCGGCGACAAAAAACTGAGTGAAGTTGCCGACAAAATGGTCGAAATTATGACAAAGTGAAGAATTTAAAATTCATTCTTCTCTTTTTCTTTTTTCTTTTTTCTTTTTTGATTTCTCTTGATGTTTATTTTTGTTTTTCATTTTCTTGTTTTCATTAAAATTGCGGTTTGTTTTTGAAAAATTATTGAAACGGATGCAGTTCGCGCGCGGCGGACGGCAGCAGCGGCAGAGTCAGGGGCAGGTCTGCAAGGCGGCAACTGTATTTACGGAAAACGGCAAGGCAGCCGCGGAACGGAAACAGTAAGGTAGCAGTGGGACGAAAACAATAAGGTAGCAGTGGAACGGAAACAGTAAGGTAGCAGTGGAACGGAAACAGTAAGGTAATCTGTGCCCACGTTCGCGTAGCGAACGGCTGCTTTAAAAAAGAGCTGATGCAAGCGGCAGATACCGGCGGGCTGATACAAACAGCAAGTGTACAAACATAAACCGAAAATAAACGGCAAACATAAACAGCAAATACAAGCAGCAGGTAAAAGTAAATTTGAATTTTAAATAATTCAAAAAATTACTTAACCGAAAATAACGTTTAAAAGCATTCAGGGTGGATTTTGAAAAAAGTCCTTAATTGTAACATAAAATTCAAAGTCAAAAGACAAAAAAATTACAAAATCAAAAATATGGTGAAATTATGGAAGAAGTTTTAAAATTTTTAACCGACAACCCGACTTTCTACATCGCAACATGCAGCCCCGAAGGCCCGCGCGTCAGACCGTTCGGTTTTATCATGGAAGACAACGGCAAATTGTACATGACAACCAACAACCAAAAAGATGTTTTCAAACAGCTTCAGGCAGACCCGCGCTTTGAATTGTCCGCAACATCCGCCGACGGCGGCACCTGGATTCGCGTCAGAGGAAAAGCGGTTTTTGACACCCGAAAAGAAATCGCAGAAAAAGCATTTGCTGCCGCGCCTTTCTTTGTTCCGATGTATCAGTCTCCCGACAACCCGATCTTGGAGTTCTTCTACATCGGTGACGGTGAAGCCACATTCTATTCGTTTACGGAACCGCCGAAAACCGTGAAATTGTAAAATTCTAAAATTGTAAGGTTCTAAAATTGTAAGGTTCTAAAATTGTAGGATTTTAAAATTACAGGATTCTAAAATTGTAGGATTCTAAAATTACAGGATTCTAAAATTACAGGATTCTAAAATTACAGGATTCTAAAATTGTAATTTTCAAATTCGGCCTGAAAGTCTGCGGTTAACATATTCTAAGACAGAATCGGTATCATCTGTTTTTATTTTTCCGCAGACAATCGGGCATTTTTTCTAACGCAATTTATTTAATTGCCGGATGATATCTATCAATTGATTTAGGGGCTGTAAAAAAGGAGAGATTGGGTTTTGAAACAAATTCTTTTGATTGAAGATAATGTTCTGAATTCTGAACTGGTCAAAGACATTCTTGAAATGGAAAATTACGAAATCACATGCGTAACCAACGGTAAAGACGCTTTGGACCTGTTAAAAAAGAATCTTTTTGATTTGATACTGACGGATATCAATATGCCGAAAATGGACGGCTTGGAGCTGGTTCAGCGCATACGCGAAGAAACGAGCCAAATCTGTAAAATCATCGCCATTTCTTCCGATACGTCCGCCAAAGACGGAAAATCGTTCGAAGAGGTCGGATTTGACGGATTTGTTCAAAAACCGTTTAAGGTTAAAGAATTCCGCAATTATGTTAACGCCGTCATCGAATCCTGATTGTACCAGATTGAATTTTGTTTAATTTTGTTTGAATCTTGACCGAATTTTGATTGTACTTGATTAAATCTCAATCGAATCTTGACCGAATCTTAATCGAACCTTAATCGAACCCGATAAACTCCAAGAGTCTCGAAAATGAATCCAAAAACAGATCTGAATATTGATTCAAATCCGTCTTTTTTAAAAGAAAAACTTCAATACCTTCGATCACTTCAAAATCCGACCGAAGAAGATCTTTCTGATATTCTGTGTTTTTTCTCCGACTCAAACGCCAATGAAATTTTGTGTGCGGCGGCAATTCCGGTTTTCCAAAAAGCAGGAAAACTTGCATCCGACCTTCTCTTTTCAATTTATTCCGGTTTTTCGGATTTTCCGGATAATTCTGTCGATTCTGTTTCTGTCGATTCCGTTTCTGTTGATTCCGGGTCTGTTAATTCCGTTTCTGTCGATTCTGAAACAGACGAAAAATTAAAAATTCGATTTTCTTATGCTTTGTCTCAAATTGCAGAGACGCCTGCCGACGTTTTCATATCCTTTTTATCAAGCGATATTCCCCGTGTCCGTCAAAATGCGGTCATCGGCTTGTCTTTGAAAAATAATCCGGAATTTGATTCCGTTTTCTTAAATGTTCTTCAAAATGATTCTGATCCGGAAACGGCTTTTGAAGCGGCGGCGGCGCTGGAAAAAAGCGGAGCGGACTCGTTGAAATTCTTTGAAATTGTCATGGCGGATGACATAAAGCATAATCCTTATATTGATTCCGAAACGAAATTAAAGACATCTGATATATCCTATATTGAATCTGAAGTTGACTCTGAAATGAAATGCATTGACAATCATGTCATTTCAAAAGTCATTGAAGCTTCCGGCCGTTTCGGAAATGAAAAAACAATTCAGTATTTGACGCCGTATCTTTCCGGCGGCGACGAAAGAATTTCAAAAACGGCGGAAGAAGCAATCCAAACGATTCAATCAAAAATCAAATCATAACGGCTGAGTTCTTTCAAAAACAATTTCAAAACAATTTCAAAACAATCGTCTCAGCAATTATTTCAAAACAACTCTCTCAATAATTATTCAAAACAATTATTTCAAAACAAAAAGGTGATTCTTTGGAACTGATGTTCCTTTTCTTTTTGGCGGCGCTCGTTGTCGGCGGCGCGGTTGCGGGCTCTTTTTCGGGAATGCTCGGCATCGGCGGTTCTATTTTGTTGGTTCCGCTTCAGTTTTATCTTTTAACCGAGCTCGGCTATCCGCCGGATATTGCTTTAAAGACAGCGATTGCAACGGCGCTGTTCTTCACGCTTCCGACATCGCTTTCGGGCGCCTACAATCATTCCAAGAGAAATTCGGTTTTGTGGCAGAAAGCGTTGCTGATGGGCGTTTTCGGCTTTTTGTTTTCTTTTGTCGGCGCTTACATCGCCTCGCTTCTCAATGCCTCTTATTTGTCCGTTATTTTCGGGGTTGTCGTTTTGGGCGCTTCTTTGAAATTTACGACCTCCCGCAATGTGAATGAAGATCCCGACAAAATGTCTTCCAATCCGATTTTGTATGCCGTCTGCGGCTCTGTCATGGGTTTGCTTTCGGGGCTGACCGGAATCGGAGGCGGTTTGGTTTTAATCCCGCTCGTCATTTTCCTTGTCAAAATGCCGCTTCGGCAGGCGATCGGAACGTCTTCGGCAACGATTATTTTCACGTCGTTCGGCGGTGTGATCAGCTACATTATCAACGGCATCGGCGTTGCGGGTCTTCCGCCTTACTCTTTGGGCTATGTGAATTTGGTGATGTGGGCGGCTTTGGTCATTCCCGGCGTCATTTTAGCGGCGGTCGGCGCCAAAATCTCTCATCGGATCAATCAAAAATATGTTCGGGGCGCGTTTACCGTGATTACCTTTTTAGTCGGCATCGGCATGATTATAAAAGGTCTTTTGATGTAAGCTGTTTTATTTTCTTTCATTTTCACTTTCATTTTTTCAATCTTCATGGTTTTCATGTCTTCATCTGTCGAAAGCAAATTTCAGGACAATAAAAAATATATAGGCAGAATATGTATTGACAATTAATAATTAGCAGAATATTATACTGTTAATCTTTATTTCAAATCCGTTAAATTATAATTTACGATTTGATTCAAAATTTAATCTAGAATTTATCTAAAATTTAATCTAGAATTTATTTAAAATTTAACCTAGAATTTATCTAAAATTTAATCTAAAGTTTAATCTATTAATTCAATTCAAATATTTCAGAGGTTTACAAATGGCAATCCCGGGTTTATTCGTAGACATTATTTTAATTGTCTTGGCAATTCTTATTGCTTACGTTTTGTACAAAGCTTTAAAAACAACGAAAAAACTTGCCGTCAACATTATTGTCGGTTTCCTTCTTATCCTTGTCACAAATCTTTTGGGCCTGACAAGCATCCCGCTGTTCAGTTTGTCCTTCTCCTCCTTGGTGACAATTATTGTGACAGCGTTAACCGGCGTTTTCGGCGCATTGGTTTTGATTGTTTTGAACATTTTCGGGCTTTTCCCGTTCTGATTCTTTAAGATGATTTTTCATCTTAATTTTTTTTACTTTTTTCATTTAATTTATGCGTTTTTTTCATCTGTTTCTACTGCTGCCTGATCTGCTGCCATTTGCGCCTGCCACCTGCTTCTGCTGCCACCTGCTTTTGCTTCCATTTGCTTTTGCTGCCACCTGTTTTTGCTGCCACCTGCTTTTGCTGCCATTTGCGCCTGTCGCCTGCTTCTGCTGCCACTTGCTTCTGCTGCCACTTGCTTCTGCTGCCACTTGCTTCTGCTGCCATTCGCATCTGCCGCATGTGCTCCATATGCATCATCTCATTTTTATCACATCCGTTCGCTACGCGAACGTGGGCACAGATTACCTTACTGTTTCTGCTCCGCTGTTACCTTACTGTTTCCGTTTGCCGCTGCTACCTTACTGTTTCCGTTCCACGGTTGCCTTGCCGTTTCCGTAAATACAGTTGCCGCCTTGCAGACCTGCCTCTGCCGCGCCGCCCGCTGCGCGCGAGCCGCATCAATTTGCAAAAATATTTCAAAATCGCCTCTCGGATTTTAAAAATTCGAAACGGAACCTTTCGTTTTCTTCATTTTTCAAAAACGGCACGGTAATGATGGCGGGTGTAAATTTCGCCGTTGTATTTTTTCTCTTTTTTGAGTGATTTGAATTCGATTGTTTTAAATCCGGCTTTTTCAAACAAATCTTTGACTTCGCTTTCTTCAAAATAGTGGTAAAGGATTCCGTTTTGGCGCTCAAAAGTGCGCGGCTCGGTTTTGTTGTTCTCCAAAACGGCGTGCGTTCCCAAACACCGCATATCTTCTTCGCCGAAAGCTTCAAAGAAAACACGCCCGCCGTTTTTTAAAATTCGATAAAATTCAGCCGCGGTTTTTTCACGGTCTTCCGAAATCAAATGCTGTAAAACGCCCAAACACAAAACGCCGTCAAAAACACTGTCGGCAAACGGAAGCGCCGACACGTTTGAAATGATATGATCCGGCATCGAAAAATTCTGATTTACTTTCTTTTCTGCCGCCGTTCGGGCGGATTCAATCGAGCGCAGGAGCGCATTTTTTGAAATATCAATGCCGATGCAGGAATATTTGAAACAAAAATCCCTCAGATAACGGCCTTCTCCCGATCCCGCGTCCAACAAAAAACTGCCGTCTTCCAATTGATTTTGAATCCATAAAAGTTCGGAAAGCCCGCCCCACTTCAAATGCGTGTATTCGGTATCCCATGCCTCAACATCTTTTTTAGAAACAGTCATAAAAATCGGCAATTTTCAAAAATAATTTTCAAAATCAAAATGAAGCGTCAATGCATGTCAATATGATTCTATAATTCGTAAAAACAAAAAAAGAAAATGAATTAAGAAGACAAAGTCTCCTTAATCTTTGAAAGCGCTTCCGTTTTGGCTTTTTCGATGCCTGACGCATCCGGGCCGCCGCCCATTGCCAAATCCGGTTTGCCGCCGCCGCCGCCGCCGACAGCCTGAGACATGATCTTGACAAGATCGCCGGCTTTGATACCTTTGGCAATTGCGTTTTTACCCGCTGCCGCAACAGCTTTCACACCGTCGCTTTCACTGAGCAGAATTGCAACAGCATTTTCATTCTTCAAAATTTCAACGGCCGCCATTCTCAAAGAATCGATGCCATCCCCTTTTGTCACGCTGACGACAATCGAGAAATCGTCGATTTTTTCCGCGTCCTGCATCATTTTAATCGTTCTGGCGCCGGCCAATTCTTCTTTTAGCTTTTCATTTTCTTTCTGAAGCTCTTTCCACTCCTCAAAGAAACGCTCGACCGTCACCGGCAAAATTTCCGGCTGAATGCTGAGAATTTCGGACGAATCGCGCAAAAGACTTTCCGTCTCCTGCATGGCCGCAACAGCCGCTTCGCCGGCCGCGTATTCCAAACGCTCGACACCGTCTTGAATGCGTTCGGTTTTCAAAATCTTAATCGGACCGACAACGCCCGTGCTGAGACAGTGCGTTCCGCCGCAGGCTTCAATGTCTGAGCCGACTTTCACAATGCGGAGCACTTTTCCCGGCGGGATGCCGCCCTGGTACAGGCCGAAACCGTATTTCTGCTCGGCTTCCGTTCGGTCCATATTTTCAAACTGAACTTTTTTGTTCTCCATCACCGTTTTGTTGGCAATCATTTCAATTTCGTTCAGCTCTTCCTGTGTGATGTGCTTATAATGGGAAATGTCCAGCCTTGCCCGACTTTCCGTTTTCTGAGCGCCGGCCTGCCAAATGTGGTTGCCGAGCACTTTTCTGGCCGCGTCGTTGATAATGTGCGTTGCCGTGTGGTGGCGGGAGTGCGCCATTCTGCGCTTCTTGTCCACCTGACCGATGACCATGTCGCCGCGGTTGATTAACAGTTCTTTGTCAACCATATTCAGTTTGTGAACGACGATGCCGTTATACATCTGAACGTCGATGACGTCATAAACGAATGTGCCCGCCATCAGCATGCCGCGGTCCGCTTCCTGACCGCCGCCTTCGGGATAGAAATAAGTGTTGTCCAAGACGACGTAATCGTCAAAAGCGTCCAAAACGACCGCCTCAAACTCCATTCTTTCCGGCTCGTCATAATAAAAGCGCTTGGTGAGCGGCAGGCGTTCCAGCTTTTCCGTGTATTTGAATCCCGATGCCGCTTCGTCCTTGTCGCCGGACTCGCTGTGCATATCCGCAACAAGCGAATAGAAGTTGTCGGGGAATTCAACGTCGACGCCGACCTCTTTGGCCGCTTCTTTGGAGATTTCCGGCGGAATGCCGTGGCTGTCATAAATTTCCATAAGTTTTTCAAGCGGAAGCTTCTCGCCTTTTTCCTGGTAGCGGACAGCTTCTTTTTGAATGATCTTTCTGCCGCGCTCAATCGTCTGGCGGTATTTTTCTTCTTCAAGCGCCAGGATTTCTTCCGTCACTTTGAAATTATCTTCAAATTCGGGATATTCCGGCATGTTGTCAATGTGAAGCGCAACAATTTCAGAAAGCGGAACGTCCACGCCCAAATCCGTAAGCATGCGGATGGTGCGGCGGATGACGAGGCGCGCCAAATAACCTGATTTCACGTTGGAGGGGATAATGCCGTCGCCGAGCATAAATGTGAGGCAGCGGGTGTGGTCCGCGATTGCGAAAATCTTTTCCATCGGATCCATGATGCGCGACAATTCGTCGACATCCATACCGATGCTGTCCGCAACCTGTTTTCTGAGTTCCGCCAAATTTGCGCTGCCGCTGACATCCATGATGCCGGCGAACTGCGCGTTGTTTGCAAAAATTTGAGCGTATTTCGGATCATTTAATTCGTGGTCAATGCCTGCCAAATTCGTCAGCTGCTGAACAATTGTCGGGAAAACGGCATCATAAATGGTCGGCGTTCCCTGAGAAGCCCAGACAAAGCGTTCCAAACCGTAGCCGGTGTCCACGATGTAATTGTCCATCTTTTCATACATTTTGCCTTTGACGTCGATCGTTCCGTTTTTCGATTCTTTCAAATTCATGAAAACGAGTGTTGCAAGCTCAAGGCCGCCGACCATGACTTCAACGGAAGCGCCGGCATTTCCGCCGCCGGCCCACGGACTTTTGATGTACGTGACTTCGGCCGCGTCGGCGCCGAGTTCGGTTAAAAGTTCGTCGCACAATTCGATTGTTTTGTCTTTCCAGTAAATTTCTTTGCCCTTGCTGTTGAAAACGTGATGCGCCATCATTTCAAAAGTCGTTAAGTGGCGGCCGGTTCTGCCGACGGAATCCAAATCGTTGAGACGGATGCACGGCTGAGAAATCGTCAGCGGATTTGCGGGCGGCGGCACGAGTCCGGAGGTCACGTTCGGCTGGAAGTCGGCGATGGATGCGATTGTCAGGTAAATATCGTCTCTCCAGCGAGCGACAACAGGATATCTGTCAATTCTTGTATGTCCGCGCTGTTCGAAAAAGTTCAGGAAATATTCGCGCATTTCTGCAAGGTCCATCGGTTTTGTGAAAATCGGTTTTCCGATGAACGTATAATGGTCGCACGGCGGATCGCCGCAGGTTTCTCTTTCCGAGTCGCGCGTCCAGTATGTTTTTCCGCATTTGCTGCATTCTTTTTCATAAAAGCCGTTTTCTTTAAAATAGGTAATATCTTCATATTCTTCGTCAAGCATTTTTCCACCCGCTTCCTTTTACTGCTTATAAAGCGTTACCGTTCGGCCGCGAACATCAATTAATACAGCATTGCATTTCTCGCAAAGTTCGGCAGCGGTCTGTTTCATGTCATCCGTTTCGCCGGAATTTTTATGAATTCTGACTTTGACCAATTTTTTAACTTTCAGCTGTTTTTTAAGCTCTTCAATGACCGAGTCCGCCATCCCGTTTTTACCGACGCTTAAAAGCGGCGTTAAGTTGACGGATTCCTTTTTGAGCGTGTAAAGTTTTACCTTATCCATTATCCTTGCCTTCTTTTCCTTTATTATTTATATTCGATATTTTAGACTTCAAAAGTTTTCCGTCTTTAATAAATCTTCTCTCGAAAAGAACCGGCATTTTCCAAGAATGATAAATTATTTTCTTTAAAGCCGGCAGAAGAATGAAAAAAACGAATGCCAAAAATCGATACGGGATCAAGTTCGTTTAAAATGGCAGAAAAAACAAAAACATAAAAAACGGAATCAATATGCACAATGAAATCAATATGCACAATGAAATCAATAATGTGCAGTGAGATCAATATGCACAATGAAATCAATAATGTGCAGTGAGATCAATATGCACAATGAAATCAATAATGTGCAGCGAGATCAATAATAAAAACCGGAATAAACAGAACGAAAAAAGTAAAAATAGAATGAAAAAGAGGAATTGATATGCTCGCTTCTGTTTTCAATTCTTTCTCATTTTTCCGTTTTCGTATGAGTATCGGCTGTAATCACGATTCAGGCGGACATTGATTTCAATCATTTCGTCGGATATGCTTTCTATGATTATTTTTGAAAGGGCGATGTTTTCTCCGAGAAGTTTGTCGGCCTTATCGAGGCATTTGAGTGTTTCGTCCATCGTTTCGGGTTCCAAAATGACAGCTGCTATCTTGTTTTCGATAGACCGCAAAATCCGGATAATCTTTGCCGAGTTTTTGACTTGTTTCTTTCCGATATGCGGATACGGCCTTCCCAGGAATTTGCCTTCTTCAATGTAATAATTCAGAACTTCCCGAATCCTTTCATTGTATTTTGAAATCGGAACTTTCACAAACGGCGGATTCGTCTTTGAATCTTCAAGTAATTCCGCCCGAAGCGCCTGCAAATCCGATTGCAGTCTTATATTAAGCCTTTCGGCAGGGTAAAAAAAGACATCAATCGCTGACTGATAATATTCATAATTTCCGATGTCAATAAGCTGCTTTTGACACTCAATCATTTCTGTCAGTTTCTGCTCTGTCGTATTCAATTCGGCACACCTCATTCTAAATCGGATTTTTATTCAATTATTAATACTCAATAATTAATACTCAATAATTAATACTCAATTAAAAATTTATAACAAATACTGTCCAAACAAATACCAAATAAATCCCAAACAATAATTAAAACGGATATTCAAATTTTAAATTTGAAGCAAATTTTTTAAAGATTTAATTTAAATTTAAAATTAAAACAGTCCCAATTCACGAACTGTTTCTGCTAAAAAATAACCCCGCTGATTTATTTATATTTTATCACAATAATCTATATACATTTCAGATTATTGGTTGCAGAAGACGCGTTTTCTTTTTCCGTTTTTGTTCATTTCGGCCGGCGGTTTGCGGTCTGCTGATAAATTTAATCGTTTGTCGCCTGTTGTTTGTTGTTTGTCGTCTGTTGTTTGTCGTTTGTTGTTTGTCGTCTGTTGTTTGTTGTCTGTTGTTCGTCGTCTGTTGTTTGTTGTCTGTTGTTTGTCGTCTGTTGTTTGTCGTCTGTTGTTTGTCGTCTGTTGTTTGTCGTCTGTCTTCGCATCTGATTGTTTTACAGATTGTTTTATATTTACAGCCGTTTGACTTTGGCGGAAGAACAAGATTTATAAACCCTGAATGTATTAGGGGGTTACAAATCGGGCTTCAAGTCTGTAAGTTTAATCCGCGCCGAAGGCGGCTAACCATCATACATAGGATGTTTTTTTGGAGTGGCCAAAAAAGCAATGATGCAGAAGCGGATTTTTTCTGATGATATGCAATCGGCTGTTTGATGCCGTATTTGTTTTCATCGTCACAATTCAAATTTAATTCAATTTATCAAAATATTCAAAATTTATTAATCAATTATCGGAGATTTATTATGGTTAGAAAGCCGGCAAGTATGTACAGAAACATCAGACAGCGCTCCTTCACCAGAAGAAAATACATGGGCGGTGTTCCGGGTGTTCAGATTATTCACTACGACATGGGTAACTTAACAAGACAGGACTACCCCGTCAAACTTTCATTGCTCGTTGAAGAAAAATGTGCGATCAGACACACCGCTCTTGAAGCGGCCCGTATTACCGCAAACAGACACATGGTCAACAGAGCAGGCAGAGGCAACTTCCACATCAAGTTGAGAGTCTACCCGCACGAAGTTCTCAGAGAAAACAAACAGGCCACCGGCGCCGGTGCCGACCGTGTTTCAAGCGGTATGAGAGGCGCTTTCGGTAAAAATGTCGGAACGGCAGCACGTGTTGTCCCGCTCCAGAAAATCTTTACCATCTCCTGCGACAAGGAATACTTCCCCGCAGCAAAAAAAGCACTCCAAAACGCCGGACAGAAACTGCCGACACCCACCAGAATCATCATTGATCAGGGCGCCGACTTGGTTTTGTAAGCGTTTTGTTTTTCTAAATTTTTAAAATTATTTTTTATTTCTCAAATCCGAATTTCATTCGGATTTCTTTTTCGTTTTTATTCTTTTTTTGTTTTGCTGCGTTCATCAGCTTCGTTCACCTAATTGTCGTTTTCATTTGCTGCTTGTACCCGCCGTTTGCACTTTCATTCGCTTTTGCTTTTTCTTAGAGCAGCCGTTCGCTCTCGCGAACGGGGCACGGCTACCTTACCGTTTCCGTTCTGCTGCCGGCAGCTGCCGAAGCAGTGCGCCGCCGCGTGCGGTTCGCATCATTTTTCAAAAAGAATTCAAAAAAGATGCCGGTTTTAAAAAATAATTCAAAGACGGATGTCGGTTTTAAAATAGGGGAAATTCCGATTTGTAAAACCTTTTATAATATCTTGGTCTTCTGAGAGGCAAATGTATTAATACGGTACACTTTTTCAATACTCATTAATATCTTTCAAAAATTCAATTTTTATTCAAACTTTTTAAATTCAAAAAACAAGAGGGAAAAATTATGGACGATTATGAAAAACTTTTGAATCGGGCGATTGAACAGCTTCCCGAAGAGGAAACAACGGACGAGCGTTTTACCGTTCCCGAAGCCAAACTCTTCTCGGAAGGAAAAACGACGGTTTTGGACAACTTCGCAAATATTGTCAGCGTTCTTCGCCGTGATTCCGATCACGTGATGAAATATCTCACGCGCGAACTCGGTACCGCCGGAAAAATTGAAGGCGGCCGCGCCGTTTTCCAAGGCCGGTTTACAAGAGACCAGATGGATGCCAACATTCAGAGCTATGTCGACGAATATGTCATGTGTTCCGAGTGCAACCGTCCGGATACGACGCTCGGCAAACGCGAGCGCGTCTTGATTCTGCAGTGCGCGGCCTGCGGTGCGCACCGTCCGGTTAAGAAGAGACAGACGACCGTGTCCAAAGCTGTTGCAACGCTTGAAGAAGGCAACACTTATGAAATCAATATCGAAGCAGTCGGCTCCAAAGGCGACGGCATCGCAAAGTATGACAAGTTCACGATTTTCGTTCCGGGCGCGGCCAAAGGCCAGACCCTGAGCGTGAAAATCAAAAAGATTTCGGGCTATTTGGCTTTCGCCGAGAAAGCATAAGCATCAAATCTTTGAATTCGGTTTCGGATTCAATCGATTCAATTCAATTAATCGGATTCAGTCAACCAATCGAATTCAGTCAACCAATCGAATTCAGTCAATCAATCGGATTCAGTCAATCAATCGGATTCAGTTAAACAATCGAATTCAGTCAAATTGCCGTTTGTCATAAACGGCTTTTTGATTTCTTTTATTTCTTTCATTATTTTGTTTTATTTTCTTGGGATGTGATATTTGTGCAGCCTGTCAGCGTTTTTCAAATGCCCGGCCTTTCCGTTCACATGACGCGGACAGAGGACGGCAAAATCGAATTGTCTGCCGGGGGCGTTCTCAAATTTGCAGCCCGTCCGTTTTTATCGGTCGCCAACAAACATCTGAAAGCCGAAAAACCGGCGTTGGTGACGGATGACGCGGTTTATCCTTCCGCTTGGCTTCCGCCGATCCCGAGTCCCGTTTTTAACAGGCTTGTCAAAGATGAAATCGGCATCGGTTTTGGGAAATATGTTCCCGAGACGGTTTCCATTGAGGTGACGCGTAAATTCAATGCAAACGCCGAGAAGTACGCGGAGAAAAATCATACAAAAAGTGTTGATGCAGTCGTTGATTTTGACAATCCGTACAATTCCATTGACCCGCCGGCCGATTTGATTTACAAAGCGATTGACCAGGCGCTTGACATGGGTGCGGTCGTCATCACGTTTACAGAAGGCGATCCGCTTCTTTGTGAAAATATTGTTGATTATGTCAGATATGTCGACAAATCAAAAGCGGTTGTCATGGCTTATACGTGGGGATTGGATTTTGATTTGGAAAAGGCGAAACAGCTCAAAGATGCCGGTCTTCAGACGCTTTTGGTCAGCATTTATTCCACCGATCCTGACGTTCACGACCGGAAACGCGGTATTTCCGGCGCTTACGACAAAGCGGTTGCCGCAATCCGATACGGTCTTGAAGCGGGACTCTTGGTGACGATGGCAACGCATTTGGACGGCGTGAAAGTGGGCGTCATGGAAGATTTGTGGCGGCTTGCCTGTGATCTCGGCGTTCACGAATTTTCAATCTGGGAATCTGTTCCGACGCTGGAAGGCGAAGTTCGGATGAATGATGCCGAGCGCAAGGTGATTAATGACTTTTACAAACGCGTGAATGCGGCTGATGACGGCACGCCGCGGATTTTTTCAAACACGATTTTTGAAGGCGAAATGTTCGGCGCAATGGCCGGGCGGCGCTGGCTTCATGTGACAACGGAAGGCGAGATGCAGCCGGATCCGTACATTCCGTTTTCGTACGGCAATCTCAATGAAGTGTCTGAGGCGCCGATGAAAACGGCGTGGAAACGGATGAGAAAAGAGCCTGCGCTTCGTGAAAAACGGGACACGCATGTTTTGTACGATCCGTCCTATCTTCAGAAGGTTCGGGATGCGAACGGATGGGATTTCAGGACACCGAAAAAATAAAAACGGTGGCAAACCTATTTTAGCTTTTAATACGTTTTGTATTCACTTTCACTTATTCGTTTAAGTTCTTGAATTTTGTATAATTTTGAAATTGTAGTTTTGAAATTGTAGTTTTGAAATTGTAGTTTTGAAATTGTAATTTTGAAATTTGTAATTTGTAATCTGAATTTTTCAGGAGAAATAAATCATGGCAAAAAAAGATGAAATGACAGAAGTCGTTGCCGATATCGATGACGACACGCCGACAGCATACTCTGAAATTAAAATGGGCGGCGGCTGGTACATGGCGATTTCTTTAGAAAGAAGCGAGCGTTTTGACAAGGAATATGTTGAAATTTCCAAGGAGCGTGCCGGCAAAAAGAGATCCCGTTTCAACTTAAGTCCGAAGCACACGCGCGTTTTGGGTGAAGCGCTCATCAAGTTCGCCGATGAAAATGACCTGGACAATTTTGAAAGCAAAGGCAGCGAAGAGTAAAGCCGGTCGTTAAAAGAGAAGGTGTGTTTGACAATGGTTTTTGACATTTCTTATCTGGCTTTTTTGGTTCCGGTTCTGCTGCTGGCGCTTGCGGTTTATTTCTTTTCCGGGCGCGGCGCTTTTCTGATTTCCGGATACAATACGCTTCCGAAAGAGGAAAAAGAAAAATACAATCTCAAAGAACTGACGCGCCTGATGGGCATTTTTGCGCTCGTCATCGCCGTTCTGATTGCCGTCACGCTTTACTTCGGCATCATCGCAGGAAACATGATGTGGGCGCTTGTCGGCCTCATCAGCGTTGTCATTTTTACGCTTCTTTGGATGTTTTATTTGAACACAAACAAGAAAATTAAAGACAAACCGTATTGATTCGGTTTACTCTTTCTTTCTTCTTTTTTTTCTTTTTTCACTTTTTAGAATAATTATTCGAAAAACGGGGTATGTTTTTCGGTTCGTTTTTAAAATTCCGGCGGCTCGCGCGCAGGCGGGCGGCAGTGCTGCTGCCGGCAGCAGAAGCAGGCGACAGCAGAAGCAGGCCTGCAAGGCTGCAACTGTATTTACAGAAAACAGTAAGGTAGCAACGCAAAACGGAAACAGTAAGGTAGCAGTGCAAAACGGAAACAGTAAGGTAGCAGTGCAAAACGGAAACAGTAAGGTAGCAGTGCAAAACGGAAACAGTAAGGTAGCAGTGCAAAACGGAAACAGTAAGGTAATCTGTGCCCACGTTCGCGTAGCGAACGGATGTGATAAAAATGAGATGATGCATATGGAACGCATGCGCAGGTGTAAATGGTGGCAGAAGCAGGTGGCAGCAGAAGCAGGTGGCAGCAGAAGCAGATGGCAGCAGAAGCAGATGACAGCGGAGACAGGCGGCAGCAAAAGCAGTTCGTAAAAATAAAATAAAAATGTCGTTTGCAGTTAATTGAAAATCATTTGATTCATCTCCAATCTTCATTTTGCTCGCTGCGCTCACAAAACTCGGATTGGAGGGGCGGTTCTCGGGGTTTTCAATACATTTTTCAAACCGAAACATCGGTTTATTTAAAGTTAAAGAAAAACGAACCCCGCCTTTAAACTCTTTATTTTTATGAAAGAGGGGGTTCGGGTTTGGAAAATTGTAAAAAAACGATGTTTCGCTTTTATTGAAATCATCAAAAATTTATTAATTCATAAATAAATGAACGGCTAAATGAATTTTATTCGTTTTTCAAAAGCGCAATCTTTTCAAGAATTATTTTTTCATTCTTTTCCGCCGGCTTTTCGGCATCAATAATCACAAACCGTTCCGGCTCGTCTTCGGCGAGTTTTTTGAAATTGGCCGTCACTTCTTTGAGGAAATCAACTCGCTCGAACTTGGTTCGTGCGCCGCGGTCTTTGCAGCGTTCACAAGAAACTTCGGGGCTGATGTTGAAGAGGAAAGTCAAATCCGGCTTAATCGTCCACGGCTCATGGAGGCGGCGGACAAAATCGAATGCGTCGGGAATAGTGTCTTTGAGCGTTGCGCCCTGGTACGCGCATCGGCTGTCGGAGTAGCGGTCGGAAATCACAAGCTTGTCCGCGTCCAGCGCCGGGCGGACGGTGTCCGACAAATGCGCGGCGTGATCCGCTAAAAACAAAAAGAGTTCGGCCAAAGGATCGACATTGTTTTCAATTGCCGCGTAAACGGCATTTCCCGTCAGTGTTTCTTTGGTCGGCTCGCGCGTGAAAACAGTTTCCACTGAACTCGAATTCCAAAGAGGGGCGGATTCATTTAATTTTTGAAGGCGGGCAAGCATCGTGCTTTTTCCCGATCCGTCGATTCCTTCAAACGTTACCAGCTTTCCGATCATCAGATATTCTTAGCGGTTTTATGATATTATACTTTTCCGATTTTTTTAAAAATCTTCCAAAATCTTCGAACTTTGCAAAATCTCTCAAAACCAAACCTTTCAAAATCTCTCAAACTTTTCAAAACTTTTCAAAATCTTCCAAAATCTCTTAAAACCTTTCAAAATCTCTCAAAATTTCGTCCGTTTTTCATGATATTAAACTCGTTTTTGTTTTTTATCCACAAGGTTTAAAAGCAATGTATGTTATTCATCAAAACGATTGCAATTTGATATGTCATTAACATCATTCGGTTTTTGTAATTTCAAAAAGCGACGGCACAGTGTCTGAACAGGCCGAGCAGTTCGCCGCGCCGATGCGGGATAATTGTTTACTGTTTTTGGCACCGGCAATATTATTTCATAAAGCAGACAGGATGATTCTGTGAACTTTTCTCATTTCAACAAAAAACCGGCAAACCACACGTTTAAACTTTTTGTGTTCGACATGGACAGCACGCTGATTGATGCGGAAGTTATTGACGAGTTGGCAAAAGCAGCAGGTGCTGAAAAGGAAGTTTCGCAAATCACGGAAGCGGCGATGAACGGTGAAATGGATTACACCGAATCGTTTCAAAAGCGCGTCGGTTTTCTCAAAGGATTGTCCTGCGAAAAAGCGCAAGCAGCCGTTGATGGAATTCAGCTGATGCCGGGCGCTGTCGAACTGGTGAAATATATCCGTGATGCCGGCGGAAAAACCGCAATGGTGACATGCGGATTCAGTCTGGCGGCTGACCGCGTCAAAGAGCAATTGAATTTGGATTACGCTTATTCAAATGATTTAATCGCCGAAGACGGCTGTTTAACGGGCGAAGCGACAGGACCGCTGATGGTGACAAATGCAAAAGCAGACGTTTTAAGCGAACTGGTTGAAAAAACAGGCATTCCGTTTGAAGAATGTCTGGTCGTCGGCGACGGCGCCAACGATATCTGCATGTTTCAGAAAGCAGGTTTCTCAATCGCATTCAACGCAAAACCGCTTGTTCAGGAAAACGCGCACGCCGTTGTTTCCGAAAAAGATCTCCGCAGCGTGATTCCTGTGCTGGAATCCGTGACTGCGGCCGACTCTTAAGCGCCGAAAAACGAACCTTAAACAACATACAGCATATACAGCACATATCATTGCAATTTATGAAATTCGAATGAATAATTCGGATTTTTCATAATTTAAGCTTCTTTGAAAGCTTAACGTACAGAAACCGGCCCGAAGACGTTGTTTTTCGGGAAGGGGGACCAAACTATGACGAATGAACTGCAAATCAGAAAAGCAGAATTGAAAGACATCTCTGAAGAGGCAAAGGAAAAGAGAAATCAATTGAATGCCGAAGCCAGCAAATATGCGGCCGAAAGAAATGAATTAAACAACAAGACAAAAGAATTAATCACAGTCGCTCAGGACTTAAAAGTGAAACGTGACGAAGTGAACGTCAACGTCAGCAAATACAAGACTCTGCGCGATGAAACGAATGCAAAAGCCAACGATCTTTTCGCACAAGCGGACGAACTCAGAAAAGAAGGCGGCCTCGTCGGTCCGTCCATCAAAGAGATTCGCAAGCAGATTGACGAACTTGAATTCAAGCAGCAGACATCTGTGATGAACCCGAAAAAGGAAAAGGAACTCGTCACCAAGATCAAAGAACTTGAAGTCGAATACGCCGAAAAGAAAAAGCAATTGGAAGAAAACAGCGACTTGAAAGCTGTTTTGGACGAAGCGCAGGTCATCCGAGACGAAGCTTCCGAATACCATGCTCAATTGGCCGTTTATGCTTCTCAGGCACAGGAATTCCACGAACAGATGATTGCAACATTCAAGGAAGCCGACAAAATCCGCGCCGAATCCGATGTCGCACACAAAAACTTCATCCACGCGCAGGAAGCCGCTGACGAACAGCACAAAATCTTCATCGAAGCCCAAAAAGAAATCCGTGACATCGACAAAGAAAACGGAAAGGCGAAGAAGAAGGACAAAGACGTCAGAACCAAAGTCGACAAAGAAGAACAGGAAAAAGATGCACAGGACATCTTCGACAAGTTCAAAGACGGCGGAAAACTGACAATGGAAGACCTTATGGCCCTCCAGCGCTCCAAATACTAACAGTATAGCGCGTCTTAAGCTGAAATTAAAATAATATTGAAAATTCGGCCAAAAGAGAATCTCTGTCTCTGTTTTTCTCCCGCGGCTTTAAAAAATCGGTCCCCTGAAAAAGAGGAAGGAACAAATCCTTTTTCTTTTTCAAATCCTTTTTTTTAATTGATTTCAATCTGTTTTATTGTTTATGAGCGGATGCTTTTTCTTTTTATTATCCTGATGGAATCTGTCAGTTGTTTTTATTGTTTTTACTATTCTGGTAAAGCCTGTCAGCTACTTTTTATTATTCTGATAAAACCCGTCGGTTACTTTTTATTATTATTATTCTGATAAAACCTGTCAGATGCTTTTTATTATTCCGATGAATCTGTCAATCCCTTTTATTATTCTGATGAGTCTGCCAACTTCTTTTGTTATTCTGATGAGTCTGCCAACTTCTTTTGTTATTCTGATGAATCTGCAACTTCTTTTTCTTAATCTCTCAAAATATATGCGGCCCGCGCGAGCGGCAAACTCTTTAATTTGGCAAGCCTGCGCATATTGTCACGCAAACGGCCGATTCACTGACCGCAAAAAACGGATTTTAGTCGGCGCCCGCTTTTTTGAGCGCCTCATATGTTTTGACGGCGCCTTCTATTGTTTTGTTCTCGGCGATCAATATTGCTTTGTCTTTTTTTGCTTTCTTGACAATCTGCTCCAAACAGAAATGCCCGATTGTTCCGTCGCCGAAGCCGAAATGAGAGTCAAAATCGCCGCCGTTGTCGTGAATGTGATAATGGGCGATTTCATTTTGCAGAAATTCCTTCAAATTTTCAGTTGTGTGCGCGTGTCCGATGTCTAATATGAATTCCAATCCCGCCGTTTCAATTAAATTGATGTCGTCCGGGTTTCTGAACAAATAAATGTCGGCGTCGGGCATGTTTTCAATGCAGATTCGGACGCCGGTTTCTTCTTTGATTTTTTGAAGGCCGGGGATTGATTTTTCAAAAGATTTGTACGCCTGCGGCAAAGTTTCTTTATCGGCGGCATATCCGGGATGAACCACCAGAATTTCAATGTCACGGTTCATACAGAATTCGGCGCTGTCTTGAATAATTTCAAGTCCTGTTTTTCGAATCGTTTCGCGCGCGGCAGCCAAGTTGACATCCAGCGTCGGCGCGTGAATCGAATAAGAAAGCGCATAGGAAGACAAAATCTCACTGTTTTCGGAATGAATGACATCATGAATGCCTTCAGAAAAAATTTCGGCGTGTTTTGCCTTTGTCATTTGCTCAACGGCTGAAAGCGCCGTTTCTAAATCCGTATTTGAAAAAGCCAGCGTTGAAATCCCGATCATATATCATAATTCAAAATGAAAAAATAAATAGGTAACTCTTCTCAAAACGAAACAAAAGACAAATTGAACGGAAAATTGAATGGAAAATTGAATGGGAAATTGAATGAAAATTGAATGGGAAATTGAATGGAAAATTGGATGGAAAATTGAACGGAAAATTGAATGGAAAATTGAATGGAAAATTGAATGGAAAATTGGATGGAAAATTGAATGAAATTGAATGAAAAATTGAATGAAAAATTAAAAAATGGAAAATTGGGCGGAAAGTAAAATAACTCTCGGCTCATTCGGAAGCGCATTCGGAAATATATTTAATCTTCCCGATTCATTTATTCTCTGAACATCAATAAAAAACAAAATCAGTGAACAGCAACTAATTTAAATAATTACCACATTTATAAAATATCATTTGGTTTTTAATTCCTTCAAATTTATATCCTTATATTCGACTGATCTGAGATAAAAACGGCATGAATCGCCGTAAAATGGTATCATTATGAGCTCAAACATCTTATCTTCTGCCGATGAAAAAACGACCGCGTCTGATCCGGAATTGTTGTCTCCGGAAGGATTGATTTAGTCTGTCGATCCTGATCTTTATATTGACCGGGACTTCAGCTGGCTTTATTTCAACAAGCGCATTATGGAAGAAGCGCTGGATGAAAAAAATCCGCTTCTTGAGCGTGTCCGCTTCCTTTCGATTTTTGCAAGCAACTTGGACGAATACTACATGGTGCGCATTCCGGCGGTCAATAAAAGCATTCTCGTCGACAGCATGACGCCGGGGACGGAAAGCCGGACGTATTCGGAAATGCAGAAAATTTATGCCGAACTTCCGATGATGCTTGAGCAGATGGAAAATTGCTGGATGAACATTTTGATTCCCGAGCTCAAAAAGCAAAACATTAACGTTCTGCAGTATTCCGAATTGGGCGAATATCAAATCGAATACGTGAACAAATATTTCAAAAAGAATATTTTTCCGCAGCTGACGCCTCTGGCTTATGATTCCAGCCATCCTTTCCCGTACATCACAAATCAAAGCGTGAATTTTGCAATCATTCTTTCCGATACCGCTTACGGCAAAGTTTTTGTCCGCCTGAAAATTCCGTCCAACATCAAGCGGCTGATTCAGGTTCCGTCCAAAGAAGATTTGAAATCCGGAAAAGTCGAAGACAATATGACATCGGGCAAGTCCGGCAAATTCAATTTTGTCTGGATTGATGAAGTCATCATTGCGAATTTGGATTTGGTTTTCCCCGGCCAGGTCATTCAGGAAGCGCATGCTTTTCGAATGACGCGCGACGGCGATTTGGGCCTTGATGCCGACGGTGACTTTAATCTGATGAAATCCATTGAGAAAAAGTCAGGCGCCAAGTATTTCGGAAGTCCGCTCCGATTGGAAATCAATGACGGTATGTCTGATTTCGTTTTGAAAATTCTGCTCGAAAATTTGAAACTGCGTTCGGCTCAGGTCGAGGCGCTGGCGTCTCCCGTGGGTTTGGTTTCAATTTCAGAAATCTGCGACATTGACCGGCCGGATCTGAAATATCCGCCGTTCACGCCGAAAAAGAAAGAATACCTGACGATTTCAAAGAAAGGCAATATCTTTTCAAAAATCAAAAAGAAGGATGTGCTGGTTTACCGCCCGTACGACAGTTTTGAGAGCATGATTGATTTTGTTCAGGCAGCGGCGTCCGATCCGGATGTGATTGCCATTAAGATGACGCTTTATCGGGTCGATAAGAAATCCCGGATTATCCAGTCTCTTAAAGATGCCGCCGACAGCGGAAAACAAGTGATCGTTCTGATTGAGCTGAAAGCCCGCTTTGACGAGGAAAACAATGTCGCAAGAGCGAAAGAGTTGGAACATTCCAACATTCATGTTATTTACGGCGTTCCGGACTTGAAAACGCACGCGAAAATCTGCATGGTTCTGCGGCAGGAAAATGATGAAATTGTTCCTTATGTTCACATGAGCACGGGCAATTACAATGCGACGACGGCGAAAATCTATACGGATTTTGAATATTTCACGGCGGATCCGGATGTCGGGCAGGATGCGGTGGATTTCTTTAATTCGCTGACCGGTTATTCGAATCAGAGGGAATATCGGAAGCTTCTTGTTGCGCCGCGTCTGATGCGCGAGGAATTTGTCGGCAAAATCCGGCGGGAAATTGAAAACCACAAAATTCACGGAAACGGATACATGCTGTTTAAATTGAATTCGTTGGTGGATCCGGAATGCATTGCCGAGCTGTACAAAGCCTCCATGGCAGGCGTCAAGATTGATCTCCAGGTCCGCGGCATCTGCTGCCTCCGCCCGCAAATTGAAGGCTACAGCGACAATATTCATGTCACTTCCATTGTCGGCCGATTCCTGGAACACACGCGCGCCTATTATTTCTACAACAACGGCGACGAAGAACTTTATCTCGGCAGCGCCGATTTGATGCAGCGCAATCTGGACCGCCGCGTCGAGATTTTATTCCCGGTCAATGCCGATTATTTGAGAAAAATCAAAGACGTCATTCTGGACAAACATCTTTCCGATAATGTCAAGCTTCGCGTCGGAAAACCGGACGGCTCCTTTGAAAAAGTTGTTCCGCTTCCCAGCGACGAATTGCTGGATTCGCAATTCTGGATGACCGAACATCAGGATTTATGGGAATAACGGAAAGCAAAATCGAATGAAATGAATTAATTTGCAGACCCTTGCCTGCTTTTTAATCTTTCATTTTCTTTATTTTTTGTTTTCCGTCTCGATTTTCTTTATTTTTTTGTTTCCCGTCCCGTTTTTCTTTATTTTTTTGTTTCCCGTCCTGTTTTTCTTTACTTTTATTTTTGTTTCTCTCACTCTGTTCAAAAACAGTCTCAATCACTTCATTTGGTTGGATCTGTCATTCTCTTTTAAGTTTGCTGTTCTTGTTTTTGATGAGATTTTCAAATCATTTGTAATGACAAAATAATTTGTAAAAATTCATTATCGTATTCGGCTGCAAGTTCTAAAAAAATCAAGTGTATGCCTTTCGACCAAAAATATATATTTTACTTAAAAAATGATTAGATATTCTTAAATATATGTAATTAAATAGCTTATTTTTGAGGAAACTGCTTAAATTGAAGATTTTCTTCGATTTAAAAACGGTCATGCAGTTTTCTCTTTTGCAGATTTAATAAATCATCAGCAGATAGATTTAAGCCGATTTGCAAAATGAAAAATAAATCCATTAACCAAGAAGTAAGCCTCTAACGCTCAAGGCATACCCTAAAACTAAATAAACCCCTATAAAATACAAAAACGAACGCCAAAAATCCCAAAAAACCATGAAGATGCAGATTGTGATTTTTTACGATTGCCGCCGGTTTGTTTCAAACGCGGGCGGGTTTTGTAAAAGATCAATCTGCTGTCTTCAAAATTAAATATTGGAACATTTACAAAAGTCAAAATAAAAAATCAAATGATAAATTTGAACTTTATTATTTGATTTTTTTGAATTCAATCAATTTGCATATAATTGTGTTGATAATTTGCATATAATTGCTGACAAAACAGACACACACAAATATTCAATTTGTCAGCAACCCCCTGTTTCGGCTGAAGGAAAGAATACAAACCTGCAATAAATTCCTTCAGCCTTTCCTTCATATCATTTACCAAATTCGCAGCATTTATCAAATTCATATCATTTCATTAAATTTACCGTAATATTCACAAAATCATTCATGCCAAACATTCATGCCGGACAACTCGTACCCGATTGAGCATGTTCGTTCTGTCTCGTTTTTCTTATTCCTGTTTTATTTCTCAAATTCTTCTATGTGTTTTTCTTCGAATATATATAATTCCAAATTATATATATAGTTACTTTTAAATATATGTATTTGCATAGTAGTTTATGAGGAAACTGAAATAATCAGTTTTTTTCAATTGAAAAAAAGGTTTACAGTTTTCTCTTTCGCAGATCCAAATCCGATAAATCCGATACACGAAATATCTGTTTGAATTTAAAGCGAAAAACCAAACGTGTAAAAACTAAAGCCCATTAAACCAAAAAGTAAGCCTCTTAACGCTCAAGGCATACCCTAAACCCCCAAAAACGAACGTCAAAAAATCCTAACAAAAAAAGATGCAAATGCGCTTTTTCAGTACGACCCACCCTAACAAAATGTATTGTAAAGCCTTCTGTTCTTTTTTTCAAAAAACGGAAATCAGACAAAACGGAAATCAGGCAAAATTAAATTAACAAAATTAAATTAACAAAATTAAATTAACAAAATTAATAGACAAAATTTAATTAAAAACAAAAACGGAAATTAAAAACGAATCCGGTTCAAACAAAATCGGGTTAATTAACGTTAATCATATTGCAAATGAATCGGATTAAACGAAAACGGATTACACGAAAAACGGAATTGAAAATAATTCGATTAAAAACAGTTCAATTAAAAACAATTCACCTTCCAAATACCCCTTAACATCCCCTCCAAAATACTCCTACCTCTATCAAAATACGGATAATTCCGGATGAATTTCCGGTTTTATATCCTCTAACATATCCTCTACACCAAACACACACAACCAAACACACACACAAAATCAACAATCCGAGACTGGTTTTTCAGGAAGATTCTGAAAAACTTGCTCTCGGATCTTGTTTTTTAATCTTTTTTTTAAATCTTTTATTTCCAAAATTCATACCATTTTTTGGCATTCTCTTTCGTATTTTCATTTGTTTTTGAAGAAGATATTTCAGAGGATGCCGGTGCCGACTGTTTGTGCATTTCTTCTTCTTTCTTCTGAAGCTCTTTCGCTTTCTTTTCGAGTTCTTCTTTCTGTTTTAAAATTTCAGTTTCATGCTTTTGGATTTCTTCCTGTTTGCTCTGCAATTCTTTTTGCTTATTTTGCATCTCGTTTTCTTTATTCCGAACGGCTTCCTGTTTGTTTTGAACCGCCGTTTCTTTTTCGTTCAGAAGCGCTTCTTTTTCTTTGAGCTCCTCTTCTTTTTCTTCATATTTCGCGGCGAGCAGTTCCGGCTCGGCGGTTTTTTGAATTTGCGCGGCTTCGGCAAGCGGCTGTACCTGAAGCATGTAGGCCTGATATGTTTTCATCAGCTCTTCATAATTCTTGTTTGACGTTTCCAGCTGCCCTTTCAAATCCGATATGTGTCGACGCTGAATTTCCATGATATTATTGTCAATTTCTTTCTGAACCGTATTCTCATAACGCGGCGGCTTTTCCGAATAATATTCCGCCAGCGCTTTTTCAACAACCGCCTCGGGGTCTTTCTCCGCGCCGATTTTTTTGCGCAGATCCTTGGAAAGACCGGCGCTTAAGTTTTTGCCGCCTCTTTTCAGTTTTTTCTTTTCCGAATCAACCGGTTTGACATTTGCTTTTTTCGCGTCGGTTTTTTTCTTTGCATTTCTTCCGGACATTTTTTCCCCTCGCATTTTTTTGAATTTTGAATTTTGAATTTTTCTTTTACGATTTTCTTACTTGCAATTTTTTACTGCAATTTTTTACTGCAATTTTTACTTGAAATTCTCTTGCTTGAAATTCTCTTGCTTACAATTCTAAACTTTGAGTTTTTCAAAAATCGGCTTCCGCAATTATTTTTGTAATCCTTTCATTAAAGAAGCGCCGATTCATTTTTTCCCATTTTGTATGGAACACGGAAAGCAGTGTTTCCATCTCTTCCTTTCGATAATTTTTATAATCGCTTAATGTTTCAAGAGTCGTTTCAATCTGCCTTAATCGGCCGTCCTCTTTTATTACGTCCGCTTCCTTTCGGATTTTTTCAATATAATCGCCGATCACTTCAACGGCAACCACAGCGTCGTGGAAATCTCCGAGAATGTCCTGAAGCTCTTTAAATTCTTTAATCAGCTGTCCGGCGGCATCTCCGAGGCAGTCTTTAAAGAAATCCAGCGTGTAGCGGAAGTTCTTTGCCGCAATGCGCAGCCGATGCAGTTTATCCACGTAAATGTACGGCCCGTCCATCCATTCGTGATACGCCGTCACATCGGCCGCCTTTTGGTACAAGATTGAAGGCAGCACATCACAAATTCGGGTCGGCGCAACATCCCCTTTTTTATTGATGTGCGGCATTCCGAGGTAGACATTGCCGTCCAGTGTTTTTTTCAGTTCCGCCTTAAATGAAAGATAATCCTCGGACCCCAAATAATCAACAGCGATTGCATGCGCTTTATTTCTGTCCGCGGCCACCGTTTCATAAAACACGGACAATTTTTCTTTTTCAATCTTTTCCGCTTTCAGCCAGCTGTCCGTCTTTTCTAATATGACGTCCAAATCTCTGAGCTCACCGAGTCCCGAAAGCGTTTTCTTAATTTCGCTTTCTGTTTCGGCCAGCCATTCCGGATCCAAATAATCTTTGAAAATAATAATTGCCGAACGAATTTTGCGCAAAGCAACGCGCATATCGTGCACATCTTCGATGTCTCTGGCTGAAATAACGCCGGGCTCGGCTTTGTCGGATTCGTATATCTGATTGATGAATATTTTTTCGGCGGCAACAGCCATCATGTCGGACGCATTGATTTTCAAATCCGGCTTCATTGCCGATTCGGCATCCGGTTTTTTGGTTTCATCTCCTGCCGGACTTTTTTCATACGCAATCATAAAATCAAAAGCTTCTTTTGCAAAGCCTTTTTCGGGATTTTTCAGGCGAATCTCCTTTTTCGTTTCTTCCGTTTCAAAAGACCGGTATGAAATTTTAACGATTCGCTTTTCCGTTTCTCCTTCCGATTCACCTTTCGTCGTCTCTGTTTTTTCAACTTTCCCGCCCGCATCGGAAATCGACGCTGCCGTTTCAAGAATTGCCGTCAAAACGGCCGCTTTCTTTTGAAATGCCGGCGGCAGGAAAAATCCTGATTTTCGGATTGTTTTTCTGATTTTATCCGCGGCCGGGTTTTTAATTTCCCTTAAATCAAAAATCAGCGCCAGCATTTTAATTTCATTCAGCGTCAAATCTTTGATCGGGTGCGTCAAAATAACATCGGCGGCAGGTTTGATATTTCTTTCAACAGAAATGCCTTTTCCGATTCCGCTCAAAAGCGCCGCCGCTTTTAGAAGAGATCTGTCTTTTTCCGTCAGGCCGTTTGCAGGTCCCGCAAAATCAAAAAAACGGTCCGCATTTTCGGCGTTCCCGAAAGCCTGTCCCGCATCCAAACCGTAATAAGAAACAAGCTCTTCCGCCGTCCAAACTTTCCCGTCGTCGGCAGGCTTTTGATAATAATAAGGCGAATCCGTGTTCATTTCAAAAACAAACGGAAACATTTCAAGGCGGCCTTTTTCAAAAGAGCTCCGTATTTCCGCAGCCTCTTTCACCTCTGTTTGAAAGACCTGCGCCGCAAATCCGAAAGACATGCCGCTGTCAAGCGCAAGCAAAACAGATGCGTTTTTTGTGAACAAATCTTCGTTTCGGAAGCCGGTTTCTCCAAAATTCACGTCCCGCCCGGTAAAAGCGGTGCCGCTGAAATAATCCGTCGAATCCGAAGTATAATCTTTTCCCGCAATCTGCATCAGCGATGCCTTTTCCCGCGGCAGCAAAAAGCCGGAGCCGGCAGAATCATATTCAAAAACGATTTTGTTTTCGTCGTTTCCTTTTCCGTTTTCATATTCGCCGGAATCTGTTTTTTCCTTTCCGTTTTCATTTTCTCGGCCGTTTTCGTTTTCTTCGCCGCCCGGATTCGGCAAACTCAATCTCTTTTCAAAACCCGGAACCACTTTTCCTTCGATTTTGTCGCGGTTGAAATACAAAATCAAACCGCGTTCAAATTTGGAAAAACGGTTGACGGTCAGATTATTTTGCAGTTCGGGCAAACTTTTCAGCGTTTCGATAAATTCTTTTAAATCATTTTCCGTTCCGTCCGCCAGTTCAATTTCAAGCTCGGTAAACGTGTGTTTCTGTTCGGACAATGTTAAGCTGACCGAATCAACCGACAAATCGCCCAGCCTGTTTTTTGAAAAGTCTGTTTCAGAATCTTCGCCCGAACCTTTTTGAAGAACCGTTTTAAAAATGCGATCCTGTTCAAGCGTTAAAACCGGAATCAATTCCGTTTCCCCGAGAACGGCGGTCAGCGTATTTTTTAAATCCGGGTCTGAAATGTCCGCGCAAGTCGAGTCAAGCGGCAGTATTTGTATGATTTCATACCGTTTGTGCGCTTCGTTCGCTTCATCATTGTTTTCGTCCTCGTCGGCTGAAGCTTCCGCCTTTTTCAGCGTCCAAACCGCTTCGTCTCGGCCGTCCTCCAATCTTTTTCTTAAATAAAAACCGAGAGCGTAAAGCAGAAAATCCGGCGTGTCATAAAAAATATCCGTAAACAGCGGGTGCGATTTGTCCCTGATTTTATATTCTCCCGCCTGTTCCAGCCGGGATAAAAATTCAAACGTCCCGGAATTTTCAATTCCGAATTTGTATTCGATTTCCAATTTGTGTGTGCCGGACATTTTTAAACCAACCGTAGTCTTTCGTTTTTCGATTTAATTCTTATACTATTGAATGTCTGCTGTTATTTATATATCGCTATTCTTATTCCTTCTATTCTTTTTTATTTCTCTTTTTAATTTTCTTTTAATTCTTTTTTAATTTTCTTTTAATTCTTTTTTAATTTTCTTTTAATTCTCTTTTAATTCTCTTTTAATTCTCTTTTAATTCTTTTTTAATTCTTTTTTAATTCCGTTTTGATGCGTCCTCTGCTGTTCAAACTCGGGAATTTATAAAAATAAACGGCATTTGAGCGCCATATTTTGAAAATGGTTATATAATGTGCGGCAGTAGTCATCTATAAATTTAATCATCTGTAAATTATCGATCAATTCATTAATTCATAAATTTATTCAAATAACCGGCGGCGTGAGGACATTGACGACAGAAAAAGAGATGCTGATGTGGGATGAGACGCTTTTTCGCGATTCCGATATTTTTGAACTGGATCATCTGCCGGATTACTTCCCGCACCGTGAAAACCAGCTCAACGGCATACGCTATGCGCTTAAGCCGGCCGTTCGCGGCGGCCGCCCGCTCAACTGTCTGCTTTACGGACCGCCCGGCACGGGAAAGACGAGCGCCGCGCTTAAAATCTTCGACGAATTGAAAGAATATACGGACAAAGTGATTACGGTCAAAGTCAACTGCCAAATCGACTCCACCCGTTTTGCCGTCATTTCACGCATTTACAAAACTGTTCTCAATGTCGCGCCGCCGGCATCCGGCGTTTCTTTTAACCGCATTTTCGATAAGCTTGCCAAAAAGCTCATCGACACCGACAAGGTTCTGGTTGTCGTTTTGGACGACATCAATTATCTCTTTTACGAAGGCCACGCCGACGAAGTGATGTATTCGCTTCTCCGCGCGCACGAACAGTATCCCGGATCCAAAATCGGCGTGATTGCAATCGTCAACGATCCCGAAGTGATTTACAACGTTGACAAGCGCGTCGCATCCGTCTTCCTCCCCGAAGAAATCGAATTTCCGCGTTACGAATGGTCGGAAATCGATGACATTTTGGCCGACAGAATCCAGCGCGGTTTTTTCCCGGGCGTCGTTCCCGATTCCGTTCGCGAATGCATGACGGATTATGTTGCCGAAAACGGCGATCTCCGCGTCGGCATCGACTTGATGAAACGCTCCGGTCTGAATGCGGAAAAGCGTTCGTCGCGTAAAATTGACATGGAAGATGTCAACAAAGCGTACGCCGCTTCTCGTTCGTTATATTTGTCCCGCATGTTTTCGGTCTTAACGGATCACGAAAAATATTTGTCGATTCAAGCCGCGGAAGCCGGCGAAATTTCCGCAGGCGACTTGTACGAAAAATTCCGGGACCATACCGGAATCGGTTACACACGCTTTTATGAAATTGTCAACAAAATGATTTCAGCGGGCTACCTCACGGCTGATTTCTCGGGCAAAGGATCGAAAGGGCGGACGCGTATGATTCGCTCGGGATTTAAGAAAGAAGAACTGGACGAGCTTTTGAAATAATTCCTGCAATGCTGCTTCAATGTTTATTCACCCGTTCAATTTCAAAATCGAAGTTTTGAGCTTTCAATCTGAAATCAAATGAAATGGAAAAGAGAAATTCAATCGAAGAAGAGATTTAGAATATAAAGTCTTCTATTATGAAAAAATGAAATCATTTATACATTTTTCTTTTGAATAAGATTTTATGGCTCTTGAACTTTTTACAGATTCTGACACACAAAAAACATTTTATTCTTGGATTGTTGCTGAAAAACAAGAAGAATATTCTGTTTTTGTCCCGTATAAAAAAAGAAAAGATCTGAAATCCAATGAAATTATTGACATCGGCCGATTTCAAGATGTTCATTCTGAAAACTTCCAAAAACAGGATTGGAGTTTTAACATTCCCCTCAATTGGAAAAAGAAATCTTGGTGCTATGTGATTAATTCGTTTTGCCGTTCGGAATATTTCAAAGATTTTATGACCCCTGACGAACAAATTTTAGTTTCTGATTGTGTTTCAAATATCGAAAACGCAATTCGAAAAAGTCATGTTCCGGGAAACAGGTTTATTTATCGAGGTGTTTTTGATATTGACTGGCTTCCCGATTCTGCTCCGGGAAGTGAATATACAGAACATTCTTTTGGAAGTTACAGTTTGGACGTGAAAAAAGCATTGGAATATACAAATCCGGAAAGTCCGATTCTGTTTCGTTTAATTTTAAATTCTGAAATGAAAGCGTTATATTTGGATAAAGCCGAAAAAGAAGTTTTGAGGCCAAAAGGAACAACATATCTTATTGACCAAATCAAAACAGAGGAATTTGAAATTCGTCCAAATGTTTTTAAAATGACAACTGTATACAATATTATTGAAGTTAAGAGGTGATAAAAATGAATGCTGAGTCTTTTTATGATATTTTTACGCCGACCGGACGCAAAATTGTATTATCTCCCGAAGAAAGAGAAGAATTAGACAAATTGTGGGAGTTAGCTGATAAACAGCTTGAGGAAGAAGGAATAATAAGAAGAAAACATGAAACTAAAACTTCTTCCGATGTATTAAATCAAGAGCAATCAATGAAAAATGAAACAATTCAATGATTTATTAATGCTTGCCGCATTCAATGGAAATGCATAATTCTCCATCGAATGCGTTTTATTTTCAATTTTGGTGATTTTCATGCTCGGTCGTTTTCAATATAATGATATTGTTTTTTCAGGCGAAGTTTTTGACGGCATCGTTTATCCCGATCCGTGTTATCAGGAATTGGATGACGAATACGCGCTGTCGTCTGTTTTGGTTCTGCCGCCGGTCAACCCGTCTAAAATCGTCTGCGCCGGTTTGAATTACAAAGATCATGCGAAAGAATTGAACATGGAACTGCCTGAAAATCCGCTTTTGTTTTTGAAGCCGCCGTCGGCGATTTTATCTCACGAAGGATTGATCGAATACCCGACGGAGAGCGGGCAGGTGGACTATGAGGCGGAACTCGGAATTGTCATCGGCAAAACCTGCCGTCATGTTTCCGCGGATGATGCTTTTGATTATGTCCTCGGCTACACGTGTTTTAATGACGTGACGGCGCGTGATCTGCAGCGTGCGGACGGGCAGTGGACGCGCGCGAAGAGTTTTGATACGTTTGCGCCGGCAGGACCGTTTATTGTCACGCCCGAAGAACTTTCTCAAAACGGGCTCTCGCCTGACAATCTTATGATTTCCTGCCGCGTGATTCGGAATGAAAACGAAGAGGTTCGGCAAAATTCGTCGACGAGTGAATTTATTTTTAATATTTCCGAATTGATTTCTTTTATTTCATCGGTTATGACGCTTGAAACCGGTGACATTATCGCGACGGGAACACCGCCGGGCGTCGGCGAACTTTTGGTCGGCGATGTCGTTGAAGTTGAGATTGAGGGTATCGGAATTTTGAGAAATACGGTTGTGTCGGGCTGATAAATCTAAAAATATTTTCAACACGGCAGTTATTCTAAATTCTTCACGCTTTTTAAAATCAAGAAGAACTTTTATGAATGGGAAGTCATTAGAATTATTGAATTGAATTATTTTTAATCAAATCAGGTTTTGTTTGTCATGTTGTTTGATCAGGCCCGCAATGAATTGGAATTAATCGACCGTCACACTCAGGTGCTGAAAATCGTCATCGAGAACGGACCGATCGGTATTTTGAAATTGTCTGAAATCACGGGAATGCAGGCGCACAAAGTCCGTTATTCGCTTCGTGTTTTAGAACAAAACGGATTGATTAAAGCGTCCCCCCAAGGCGCCGTTGCCGGCGATTCGGTTGACGAATTTTTGAGAACGGCGAATGAGAAGTTCAAAGAAATGAAAGATCTTTTGGATTTGATTGAAAAACACGGCGATGAGATTGTTCGCTGATCTTTTTTTGCTTTTTATTCTTTTACTTTTCTTATTTTTTCATTTTCTCATTTTCTCATCTTTTTATGGCGTTTCAAATGTTTTCAAAAACCCGGGATCGATTTTTACAATATTTTTAAATTTTGTCGGCGGGCGGTTAGGGCGCGCGCTGCTGTCTGCTGCACTGCTCTGCTTGCGTGTTGCTGTGCTGCCCGCTGCGCGGCGGTTTGCGTTTCCGCGTGCATCTCCTTTTTCTTATCACATCCGTTCGCTTCGCGAACGTGGGCACGGCTGCCAACAGGTTTCCGTTTTGGAACGGCTGCCTTGCCATTTCCGTTTTGCTGCCGCCGCTGCAGTCGTCCGCGCGCGAACCGCATCATTTTTAAAAAATTATTTCAAATTGCCTGCAGGTTTTTCGTCCTTTTCTTTTTCCGTTTTGTTCCCGTTTTATATTTTGTGTTTTCAAGCGGATGAGCACCTTTAAATATCTATAAATGAAATTCTGTTCTTTCATTCTATATCGAATTATTTGCAGGAAAAACTATGGCATTAGACCCCGAAGATTTACTGACGATTGAGAAATACGCGCTTCAAAACGCTGTCAAATACGAAGCCGTGCCGCAGGAAAAAGCGGTTCTCGGAAAAATTATGGGTGCAGCACCCCAGCTTCGCGCGCGTGTTCCCGAAGTGAAGGAAGCGATTGAAAACATCGCGGCCGGTTTGAATCAAACAACGCCCGATGAGTGGCGGGTGAGGTTAAACGAAATCGCGCCCGAACTTTTGGAAGAACTTTCCGTGAAAAAAGAGCCTGAGAAGGGGTTGAAAGCGCTTCCGGACGCCGAGGTCGGCAAAGTTGTCATGCGTTTTGCGCCGAACCCGAACGGGCCGCCGACAATCGGCAGTTCCCGCGGCATGATTGTCAATTCCGAATACGTCAAAATGTATGACGGAAAATTCATTCTCCGGTTCGATGACACCGATCCCGATCAGAAACGGCCGATGCTTGAAGCTTACGACTGGTATGTTGACGATTTCAAATGGCTCGGCGTTGTTCCCGACGAAATTGTAAAAGCGTCCGACCGGTTTGACACTTATTACGAAATCGCCGAGCAGCTCATTGAGGCAGGGCACGCTTACGTTTGTTTCTGCGACGGCGAAACGTTCAAAGGATTGAAAGACAAAAAGCAGGCTTGCCCGCACCGCGATGCTGCGCCCGAAGAAAATCTTGCGCATTGGAAGAAAATGCTCGCCGGCGGCTATGAAGAGCGCGAGGCGGTTCTTCGGATTAAAACCGACATTTCGCACAAAGACCCGGCGCTTCGCGACTGGGGCGCTTTCAGAATTTTAAAGAAAGATCATCCGCGTCCCGAAATCGGCGACAAATACATCGTTTGGCCGCTTTTGGATTTTGAAGGCGCGATTGAGGACCATTTGCTCGGAACGACGCATATCATCCGCGGCAAAGACTTGCAGGACAGCGGCAAGCGCCAGAAATACATTTACGATTATCTCGGCTGGACTTATCCGGTGACGCTTCACTGGGGACGCGTTCGAATCGAAGAATTCGGCAAGCTCAGCACCAGCGGCATCCGCCGCGACATTGAGGCCGGCGTTTACACGGGCTGGGACGATCCGAGGCTTCCGACGGTTCAGGCGATTCGCCGCCGCGGCATTCAGCCCGAAGCGCTCAAAAAATTCATGATTGAAATGGGCGTCGGCGAAACGGATGTCAGCATGAGCATGGAATCGCTCTATGCCGAAAACCGCAAGTTTGTCGATCCGATTGCGCACAGAATGTTTTTCGTTGCCGATCCGGTCGAGCTGACGATTGACGGTTACGGCGGCGGCATTGTCGAAGCGCCGCTTTATCCGAATCAGCCGGAAATGCGCAAAATCGAAACCGGAAATACGGTTGTTGTCACAAAAGAGGATGCCGCCAACTTGGAAGTCGGCTCCAAAATCCGTTTGAAAGATTTGGGCAACGCGGAAATCACATCCATGTCGCCGCTTTCGGCAAAATACATTGACAATTCAATGGAAACAACCAAAAAAGAAAAGATGAAAATCATTCACTGGGCGCCGACAAACGGTTTGAAAGTGACGGTTCTCGGTCCCGACGGCAATTTCTCGGGAATCGGCGAGCGCAGCATCACAGGCGAACTTGACAAAGTTGTTCAGTTCGAGCGCTTCGGTTTCTGCCGCATTGATTCGGTTGACGGTGAAAATGTTGTCGCGTATTTCGCGCACAAATAATTTGTGAAACAATTTGTGAAACCAAACTGAAAAATAAAAAAGCAAAAATGATATACAGGTTGAAATTTATTCAATCCTGTTTCAAATTTATGTCTCACTTTATTTGACTTTAAAAATTTTAAAAACTAAGTTTAAATTTTGAATTTTGAATCTTAAATTTTAAATTTTAAATTTATTTCTTTATTTCATCGGAGTTTGTAATATGAAAATTTTAGTCAGTGATTCACTCTCGGGAGAGGGTTTGAATATTTTAAAAGACAGCGGTTTTGATGTTGTTGTTGATACGGGCTTGTCCGAGGATCAGCTCATTGAAAAGATTAAAGACGTTGACGCACTCGTTATCCGCAGCGGAACTCAAGTGACCGCACGCGTGATTGAAGCGGCCGACAACTTGAAAATCATCGGCCGCGCCGGTGTCGGCGTCGACAATGTGGATGTCGATGCGGCAACCAAGAAAGGTATTATCGTGTCCAACACGCCCGACGGCAACACGCTTTCCGCTGCCGAACACACTTGTGCCATGATGATGGCGGTTGCCAGAAACATTCCGCAGGCCTGCGCCTCTCTCAAGTCCGAGAAGTGGGAACGCAACAAGTTTATGGGCGTTGAATTCAATAAAAAAGTGCTCGGTGTCATCGGTCTCGGCCGCATCGGCGCCGAAGTTGCCAAACGCTTCCAGTCGTTTAACATGACTGTTCTCGGCTACGACCCGTTCGTTTCCGAAGAGCGCGCAAAATCGATGGGCATTACACTCGCAACCGTTGAAGAAATTTGCAGAAAAGCGGATTTCATCACCGTTCATACGCCGCTCACGAAAGATACAAAAAATCTCATCAACACCGCGATGTTTGACGTGATGAAACCGACGGCAAGAATCGTTAATTGCGCCCGCGGCGGAATTATTAACGAAGAAGATTTGGCGGCAGCCGTCGAATCCGGCAAAATCGCGGGCGCGGCAATCGATGTGTTCGTCGAAGAACCGCCGTTCAATTCGTCCGGTGCCGGTCTTCTGAAGTCCGATAAAATTATCGTGACACCCCACCTCGGTGCGTCCACCGTCGAAGCGCAGGTGAATGTGGCGATTGACATCGCTCATGAAATTATCAATGTTTTAAACGGCGAGGGCGCAAAAAGCGCGGTCAACATTCCGGCCGTCCGCCCCGAAGTGATGGAAGTCATTTCCCCGTATGTGAAATTGGCGGAAGTTTCCGGCAAAATTGCGGCAACACTTATCGGCACCGGCTATGACAAAGTCGAACTCGCGTACAACGGTGACATTTCAACCAAAGATGTCCGGACAGTCACGCTTGCGGCGCTCAAAGGCGCGCTTGCGGTTGCAGTCGGCGCAGGCGTCAACTATGTCAACGCTCCCGGCCTTGCCAAGTCCCGCGGAATTGTTGTGAACGAAAACAAGTCTGAGACATCCGGCGAGTATGCTTCCGTCTTTACGATGACCGTTTCCGGCGGCGGCAAATCCGTCAGTGTTTCCGGAACCGCAATCGGCAATGATATTAAAATCATTCAGATCAATCAAACCCGCGTCGACGTTTTCCCGTCCGCGCACATGATTTTTGCCGATCACATCAACAAGCCCAACGTTATCGGCCCGTGCTGCCAGATTCTCGGTGAAAACAACATCAACATCTCCGGCATGCAGGTCGGACACGTCGCGGTCGGTGAGCCGACAATCATGGTCATCAGCGTTGACAGCGATGTTCCCGAAGATGTTCTTTCGAAGCTGACGACAGTTGACGGCGTTTTGAGCGCAAAGATTGTGGAAATTTAATTTTCTCAATCTTTAATTTTTAATTTTTGGTTCTTAATTTTTGATTTTTAACTTGTGCCGCTTGAAGCGGTATTTTTGTTTTTTGATAGGGTGTCGGGTTAAAACATGGATCTCGGTTTTTCTTTTCAAACAAGTCCTATTCGTCTGGAAAAGGCGTTTGCGCTTCTCAATGAAATGTCAGAAGAGTGCGGATATGATTTTTACAATTTCCAAAATATGGTTCGGATAACTCTGTGCGAAGCGGGAAAAATTTTCTTTTATTATGAAAACGGTGCTATTAACGGGATTTGTCAGTCAAATATCGGCGGTCCCGGTTTTCATGCAGCAGCAATTGATTTCATTGACAAATTTGAAACGAAATCAAAACTGACGGTTGCATTGGATGACACAACCGAATATCACAGCCATCGCGATTTCGAGCGGCTGAAGACCGAATTTTACGATTGGCTCAGAGATATGATTGAAGTTCTGTCTGAAGAGACGAAACATAAATCTTTTGATAATATCTATTTCCGATGGAATATGGGAGAATATACGCCTGAAAATATTACAAATACGGTTGTGACACCGATGGGACGTTTTTCTGTTTCCTATTTGGCGGAACAGGCAAAAGAGATTGAAAATCTTTCAAAAGAGTTTTTTCTTTGGAATAGCCGGAAAATTGATCCCCTTTATTTCAGAAATACGGCGCTTTCATTACTTTGGGTAGGGTGTTGTTTCATGCCCGGAAGCCGAAGTGATGATGATTTGGAGGTCAATCATAAAATTATCGCTTTGATTAGAGTCGTGATTCACACAGATCCAACGATTCCGATTCCGATTGATGAATATTTAGAACTTTGCGCGCTCAACAATGTTGAACCATTGCCGACAGATAATCTTGTTGAACATCGCTCCGAATTTCCCATCGGTTATCGCCGCGGGATGGTTCAAAAGCATGTCGGTAATTTGGTAATTCCGCTTTCCGGAAATTATTTGTATTCTGTTGATTCCGGCTACGATGTCTGGTATAATGAAGCGGAAATCGGGTGGCGGATTATTCAAACTGAGGCTTATAATCGTGATGAAATCGGAACCGCATTTGATGATATTTTCGACAAAGCTGAAGAGCCGGTTGAATCATTCAAAATCATTGGCGGGAAATGTAACGCTGCGTTTACGGGAACAATTGAAGACGAAGAAGACGGCGACATTTATTTCCAAATCATCGCAGAAATTTTATCGGGAACTCAAATTACACTGTTCACGATTTATTTTGATGATCCGGAAGACAAAGAAAATATTATGAATTGGCTGAAAGAAATTCGCGCAAACATCGATGATGAATGAAACAGTATGCTTTTCTTTTCTTTTTTTATTTTAATTTTTATTTTAATTTTTATTTTAATTTTTATTTTAATTTTTATTTTAATTTTTATTTTATTCAATTGAATTCTATTCATTTCAAAAATCTTTAATTTTCTTTTAATAGTTGAAGCGATTCATAAGAATTTAACACATCAGGTGAAATGATTATGTCTTTGGAATCTTCAAAATATTCGGAAAATCCTGCGTTTTCCATTGTATCCGGTCTTTCGGATCCGGCAGACATCAGAGAGGTCATGAAAATCGGCAATCCTGTTTTGAATGAACTGACATTTTGTCAATTGAAATCGTTCGGTTCGGAATCTGTTTTAGAGCTTAAAATTCCGCTCGAATTGGAACTTGACTTTGAAAACGGTCTTTATATTGCGAAAAACGAAACATTTGGTTTATTTTCATTCGGGAAAGACCTGAAAGAAACAATTCATTTTTTAGAGGTTCAATTTGAATTACTTTGGAAAGTTTATGTTTTAGAAAATGACTTGGAATTGACAGCAGGCGGAAAAGAACTGCAAAACCGGCTGAAAAAATATATTTCGAAAAAATAAAAAATTAGATTATATTGATTTGTTGCTGTTGCAAATCAATATTCTTATGTTCACTCATCTTCAAGCGCGCTCGGGGTTTCTTCCCAAACCGATGTCGGTTTATGGGCAATCGCCGAATTGTCACGCTCGTGAATGTAAATGTCGCGCTGCGGATACGGGATTTCAATATTTTCTTCGCGGAATCTTTGAAGAACTTTTGTGTTGATGTAGTCTTTTGATTCCCATTTTCTGTCAAAACGGTTGGACCAGATGATCAGCATTAAATCCAATCGGTGTTCGCCGAACTCTAAAAAGAAAACTTCGGGCGTCGGATCTTCTAAAATGTGGTCGAAATTGTGTGCGGCATCCTTTGCGATTTCAAGCAATATTTCTTTGACTCTGACAATGTCGGAATTGTAGCTGACGAAATATTTGAACCTGACTTTGATTTTAATGTCGGGAAGCGCATAATTTGTGATAATGCTGTTGGACACGGTGGAGTTGGGAATCGTCATCAATTCGTTGTCCAATGTCCGGATGCGCGTGCTGCGGTTTCCGATGTCCATGATATCACCGACATGATCACCGATCTTGACACGGTCGCCGATTTTAAATGGACGGTCCAGATAAATCATCGCGCTTCCGAAGAAGTTGCCGAGCATATCCTGCGCGGCCAATGCGATTGCAATACCGGCAATACCCGCGCCGGCCAAAAGCGGCGTTAAGCTGATATGATAAATTCTCAAAATGACTAAAAATGCGACAAACCAAATCAGATAAACGGACAGCAAATCCAAAAGACCCAGGAATCGGGCGGTAAAGTCTCTTTTTGAGCCGCGCGCCGTTCCGTGAATGAATTTACGGCCATAAAATTCCATGATATTTTGAACCAAAGCCGAGACGAACCAGGCGGCAATGATGACAAAAAAGACTTCATTCAATTCGGTTTCCCGATAAAGCGCTAATCCTTCGGGCGTTAAAATATACTGAGAAAAACCGTAATAAGCCGGAACCAAAAGCGCAATAATTGTCGCAGGCTTTCCGAAAGACGCGAGTAATATGTCGTCCCATTTCGTTTTTGTCCCTTGGGCCTTCAAAATTAAGACTTTTCGAACTTTTCGCATCACGGCAAACAAAAGAAAGCCGAGAAAAATAAAAAAAATGCCGATGAAAACAGTTTCGGTTTGATTGATATACGGCAATATCCTTTCTGCAACAAAAGATTCCATTATTTTCCCATCCAACTTCTACTTTCTAATTATTTCCTTCTAAATAATTATTTCGCAAATTTTGGCCTTTTCCAAAACAAAAACTCAGCTTTTTCTTTTCTTTCTGTCCGCAAAAAATTCATTTATTTTGATAAATCCGGTTGAAATGTTTTCCTGACGGTAAAGGTATTTATATCAATGTTTGTTTTTCTTTTTATTTATCTTCAATCGTTATGCTGTCAGGCATATCAGGTTTTTAAAATTTAAAAAATATTTAAGGGTTTTAACAGGGAAAAATATGCGTTTGGTTTCATTATCTCGGATATTGCTGAGTGTTTTAATTTTATTTTGTTTGATTGGAGTTGCTTCGGCCGACACTGTTATTGTCCAAACGGGAAGCAACGATTATACAATCGTTCTTGATCCGAATATTCAAAACATCAGCAGTATTATTACAGGGACAAATGGGGTAATATATACAGATACGGTTGATACTGGAACATTTGCATTTAATCTTTATTTTGAAAGCACTTATCAGAATCTTACGGTCCGTTATGATTTTAACGATTCCATGGCTTATGTTTTTGCTGTTGATATCGGGGAGTTTGCATCTCCTTTAAACGTTACTTTTAAACTAATTGCCGGGTGTACCTATGATAATCCTTCACATGATACGCTTCTTGTGATTCAGAATACTGATTATCTTAATTCTCATAATATCATTTTGGATTTTGAAAATATAAATATTCAAGACAATGTGAATTTATCCGGCAGCACTGTAGGTTTTGGAAATGTTTCGATTTCGGGACTTAACTCTTCTGCAGGCAATTTAGATATTCAGTATGTTAATGAATCTGCGTCCGATATTTCTCTTTTAAATTCAAAGGTTACCGGAAATTTTACATTGTCTGATGTGGGAGACGGTTTATCTATTCCTGCGGCTCTTCAAGTCAATGTTGATAATCTGACTTTAACAAACGGAACATTGAATTTTACTTCCGTTTTTTCCAAAAACATTGCAATCAACAATTCGAATTTTGCAACAACGACATCGTCCGATCTGATTTTTTTGAGTGTGACAGCCGACAATTTCGAACTCAGCAACTCAGCGTTTGACGGCGGTGATATCATTGTTAACTATGCTGATGTCAGTTCTGTTTTTATTTCCGAATTGGACATGAATGGCAGTTCAATGACTTATGATTTCGATTTGCCGAGCAACGCATCAAGCGTATCCGTTGACGGATTGACGGTGTCAGACGGATACATTCGTTTCTGGCGGTCAGGTAACGATTCGCATTCTCTTTCCCTTACAAATTCGAATATTACAAACGGACATCTTTGGCTTTCTTCTTTGAATTGTTCTGTTTTGGTCCATGGCAATAAAATTTCAAACTTTGGTCAAGTTTTAACTCTTGAAAATCTCTCGGTGAACACATCTGAAATTTTCAATAATGTTTTCATAAATTCCGGTGCCGATTATATTGATTATTCGTCGGGTGCGAGCAGTTCTCTCTCAAATTTGGTTTTTTATAAAGGTCCGTATTCGGACGGATTAAATATTATGGGCGCACCGTGGACTGCCGGCAATTATTGGGGAACTTTTAATAATGACGGTTATTCTGATTTGTTGCCGAAAGAAAAAACCGGCTATTCGACAGTGCCTTACTTATTTAATATTACAACAGTTCTTGACGGTACTGTTGAATTTGAAGATCTTTATCCTTTAACAAAACTTCCTTCGAATAATCCCGGCGGCAGCGGAGATCCAGACCCGACAGAGCCCGACCCGATAGAACCTGAAGACCCTCCGGTAACTCCGCCTGAACAGCCTCCTGAGTTGCCGCCTGAACAACCGCCCGAACCCGGTGGCCCGGGTGATAACAAAAATCCCGGATATTCAGGCAGCGGAAACAGTTTTAACAGTATATTGGTCGGCTTGAACGAAAACGGAATGCCGACAGAAGAGGTTATTCGGGATTATATTGCGCCGGCAGCAGCTGTTCTCGGCGCGGCGGCCGGATCAATCTTATTGATTATTGCGGGTCTGACTGATTTCTTCTTTGATGTTTCCTCCACTCAGGTCCGAAATATCATGAAGGGTAAGGTGTCGTTCAAATTTAACCCGCCGGGATTGTCTCAGATTCTGACGGCCAGAACCGCTTATTTGGTGCTTTTCTTTATATTCGGTATCGGTGTGATTGACACCTTCTTGGGAGATGCGGTTGACGCGTCCCTGGACGGCGGCCTGCTGTCACCGTATGCGGCGTACATCTCTCCGCTTGCTCTCGGAACGCTTGTTAACATCGGCGGCGGTTTGTTCTTTGATGAGATTTTGGAATTTATCTTTAAAAGAACCGGCAAGTTCGTCAACAGCAAAACCGGCATTTTGGATTTGATCAGCGCGAGCGGAAAACTCAATGCGGTTCTTTTTGTCAGTCTGATCGTTCTGGCGGCGGGATTGCTGGCATTTTGTATTTACTTTTTGGAATGGTCTCTGCTCTGAATGAGCAGAACCTTTTCAGCATTTTTTAAAAACGGTATTTGTCGGCGATTTTCATTTAATCCGCAATGCGCGGATTTAAGAAACCTTTATATGCCATTACTCCTTTCTAAGCGGTCACCTATAGGAAAATAGCGTATATCTGATTTTGTAAGATATCTTTTTTGATATTCATTTCAGGGTACTTTATTTTCGAACGCAATCGGCTTTTCAATTTTTAAGCAAACTGCGTGAGTAGGATTTTTTCAAAAAATCTTGCGGAGGAAAATAATGGGTAAGAGAACACTTGTAAAGCTCTCGAGAAAGACAAATCCGAGAATGATTAACCTTATTTTGACGCTTAAGAGCGCCAGTACAGAAAATGATGCACCGATCTGGTCAGCAATTGCCAAGAAATTGGAAAACCCGTCCAGAAACTATGCCGATGTCAATTTGAGTCAAATCAACAGACACGCCAAAGAAAACGATGTCCTTTTGGTTCCGGGAAAAGTTCTCGGCGCAGGCGACATCACCTTCCCCGTGACCGTTGCAGCATTGAACTTCAGCGTCGGTGCGTTTGACAAAATCACCGCAGCAGGCGGCACATGTGTCCGTATCGAAGACATCATCGAAGAGAACCCGACCGGTTCCGGCATCAGAATTTTCCAGTGAGGTGCAAAAGTATGACAGTTATTGACGCAAACGGATTAATTATGGGACGTCTGGCAAGCATTGTCGCAAAGCGTCTCCTTGCCGGTGAAAAGATCGATATTATCAACGCCGAAGGCGCGGTTGTTTCCGGAAACAAGTATGCGATTTTTGCAGACTACCGCCACTCTGTCGAGAGAGGAAGACCCGAATACGGTCCCTACTTCCCGAAGAGACCGGAGAGAATCTTGAAAAGAACAATTCGCGGCATGCTCCCGTACAAGAGACTGAGCGGCCGTAAAGCTATGGACAACCTCAAAGTCTACGTGGGTGTTCCGGCAGAACTTCAAAATGCGCAGGCCGAAACAATCGATGCCGCAAGTATGAAACGCCTCAGCTCCGCAAAATACGTGAAGCTCGGCGAAATCGGTAAGAACCTCGGCGCTAAGGTGGAGTGATTCAAATGGCAGAAAAAGTTGTAAACACTTCAGGTAAACATAAAACCGCTGTTGCCAGAGCAACCGTTAAGAGCGGAACAGGCATCGTCAGAATTAACAAAATCCCGCTTCCGATTTACGGCAACTGGCTTGTGAACCAAAAAGTTTCCGAGCCCGTCAACATTGCCGGTGAAGCCGTTATTTCAAAACTCGACATCAACGTCTCCGTTAAAGGCGGCGGATTTGTCGGCCAGGCAAACGCAGCACGCACGGCAATCGCAAAAGGCATCGTTGAATTTACCAACGATACAGCTATCCGCGACGCATTTGCCGAATTTGACAGAAGCTTGCTCGTCAGCGACTCCAGACAGAAAGAACCGAAATACTTCGGTGGTCCGGGCGCCAGAGCAAAATACCAGAAATCTTACAGATAAAGTGATAAACCATGATACCGGTCCGTTGTTTTTCATGCGGGAAAGTCATTGCTTCCGGATATGAAGAATTCAAAGCCAGAACTGAAGCCGGCGAAGATAAAGGCCAGGTCTTAAACGACCTCGGCTATACTCGCTACTGCTGCAGAAGAATGCTTTTGAGTCATATCGATATGGTTGACGTGATTGCACCGTACCAGTAAAAACAAGACATCAATTTGATTGATAAAACTAAAACAGCAGAAGCAGCCGTGTTTCGGTTTGTTTCTGTTCGTTTTCATATTTCAGAAACAGCGACGGACATTGTTCCGGGTGAAAGGGTATGAAACTCCAAGTACAAGAATATACACGGTTCGAAAGAGCCAGAATTGTCGGTGCCCGCGCCCTTCAGATTTCAATGGGTGCCCCCGTCTTAATTCAGGATTATGAGAAATCGGGTGTCGATCCGCTCTACATCGCTCTTGAAGAGTTTGAGAGAGGCGTCGTTCCGATTACCGTTAAAAGATAAAAGATTCAGCGGTTGCAAATCCATGAATTCGGATCGGATAGATTCGAAGAAATGTTTTGAAAACGTTTAATCGTTTTATGATTTTTGACGGTCATAATTTACATTCATCACTCATCGAATTAAGGAAATTAATCTAAAAATTAAGGAACTCAATTTAAATTTAAATTTACAGGTGATATTAAATGGAAAACCAAGAAGCACAACCTGCAGTTGAAGAAACCGCAGCAGCCAACGAGCAGAACTATCTCGTCTCAATCGACGAATACTTAGCAGCCGGTGTTCACATCGGTACTCAGCAGAAAACAAAAGACATGATGCGCTTTGTTTACCGTGTCAGAACCGACGGTCTTTATGTCCTTGATATTCAGTCCACCGACGAAAGAATTATTGCAGCCGCAGAATTGCTTTCCAAGTTCGACATCTCCCGCGTTCTGGTTGTCTCTTCCAGACAGTACGGCCAGTATCCGGCAAAGATGTTCGCCAGAGCAACAGGATGCCGCTCCGCACTCGGCCGTTTCATTCCGGGCATGCTGACCAATCCGCAGATGGACAACTATTTCGAACCCGAAATCGTTATCGTAACAGACCCTGCCGGCGACGCTCAGGTCATTAAAGAAGCATTCGACATCAACATCCCTGTTGTTGCGCTTGCCGACTCCAACAACCTGACCAAAAATGTCGATCTTGTCATCCCGACCAACAACAAAGGAAGAAAAGCACTTTCCCTCGTTTACTGGCTTTTGGCAAGAGAACTCTGCAAAATTAACGGCGTTCCCTTCAATTACGAACTTTCCGACTTTGAAGTGCCGCTTTAATTCAGCTGATTTTAAATTAATTCATTTGAACAAGTTTTTACTTGTTCACTTTTCTTTGTTTTTTTGATTCTCATTTCTTTGTTTTTGATTTCATTTCTTTGTTTTTGATTTCATTTCTTTGTTTTTGATTTCATTTCTTTGTTTTTGATTTCATTTCTTTGTTTTTGATTTCATTTCTTTGTTTTTGATCTTCATTCTTTTTTTATTAATTTTCAGTCTTTTCTTGCCGTTTTTAATCGTCATGTCTTCCTCTGTATATTAAATCTAATTATTCATATGTAACTTCAATTTCGATTGCAGTTAAAGGAAGACATTTATTATATCGGTTTTTATTGTTGTTTGCTTCTTGAACGAAAAAATGCGCAAACACTTCCCCAAAACAACCTCGGTTCCGAAATAAAACCCGATTTCATTCCCCAATCCATCCTGCATTTTTTTGTTCAGAAGCTGATATTGACTTTCGAATCAGATTTAAATATCAGAGATGAGATATGATTTGTTAATCGGAATGCAGGTCATTCTTTTTGAACTGTTTTGAAAAATTATTTGATGTAATCAGCGATTTAGAGATGTTTCAGATGAGCGGGAAGCCTATACCAAATACGGAAGATCCGGATGCATTGGATGCGGAAATTCTGTCTGAAAAAGATTTCATTCATCTTTTCTCTCAAATTTTTCAGTTCAAAAATAAGCCGCTTTTGTCGGGCTCCGAATTCGACGACTGCGCCGCGCTTCGTTTGGATTCTTTCTGCAAAGATCTGCCGCTTCAATCTTTAACATTCAGCACGGACACCGTTCGCGAATCTTCGGATTTTCCGGCCGGCATGACTTTTTGGCAGAAAGGATGGATGGCGGCGGCCGTCAATCTCAGTGACTTGGCCGCAATGGGCTCCGATCCCGTTGCTTTTTTGGCTTCTTTCGGCCTCCCGAAAACCATTTCTTTAAACGATGCCGGGGCGCTTGCGCAAGGAATTCAGGACTGTGTTTCTTTTTTCGGCGCCGAAGTCATCGGCGGAGACACGGAATCCAATGACGAACTGACAATCACGGGAACCGTTATCGGGATTTCCGAAAACAAAAATCTGATTCTCCGGAAAAACGTAAAATTCGGCGATTTGCTTTGCGTGACCGGGCTGACAGGATCGGCCGGTGTCGCGCTTTCGATTCTGCTCGGAAAAATCCGGGCGGAAAATGTTTCGGATGCCTTTTTGAAAAACCTGACCGAACCGTTTCCCCGGATTTTTGAAGGGAAAATGCTTGCAAAAAGCGGCGCCGTCAATTCAATGATTGACACAAGCGACGGCCTGGCCTCTTCGGTTTACGAATTATCGGCGCTTTCGGGCGTCTTTTTTGAAATTGACGAACAAAGTCTTCCGTTTGATGAGGAAGCTTTGGAAATCATTTTCTTGCATTTGAAAAACAAATGTGAACAAAATAAACACGATCAAAACGAAAACGAAAACGATAAAATTGGTTTAAATGGAAACGACGCGGCATTTGCCGCAGAAGCGCGTGCAATTCTCGCGCACGAAGCGCTTTACACGGGCGGCGACTACGAATTGCTGTTTACAATTCCGCCCGACAAGCTTTTAATTGTCGAAAAATTATTTGAAACATTCAATTCAAGCACTGTTGCAGATACGGCCGACCGTTTTAACGGCCTTTCTTCCGCCGGCAAATCCGGCCGATTTCCTTGCAAGTTCACGGTTATCGGAAAGACAATCGCCGAAAAAGAAAACGTCGTTCTCAGACATACAGAGTCCGGACAAGTAAGGCAGCCTCTGCTGAAAATGGGTTATGATTCGTTCAAAAAATATATATGATATGAAATTGTGAAATTATTCATCTGGTTTTGCTTTTGAGTAAAAAATCAAAGAATTTCACAAAAGAATTATAGAACATTCAAAGGAAAAAGATAAATTATGAAAAATATATTAAAATTCGCTGTCGTTTTACTGCTTTTGTTTGCGATGGTCGGAACGGCGAGCGCTGATGTGGGCACTGTAACTGCATCTGCTGAACCTCACACAACGAATGACGGTAATTATAATGTTACAATATCATGGACTGGATCAGGTACCGGGCCTTATACTGCTACTATTCAAGGCACATCTATTTCAGCTAATACAACTGGAGTCAATTCTGCCTTTTTTGAAGATGTTACTTTAACCCCCGGTGTTTTTACCGTCACGGTTGAAGATAGTCTTGCTGAGTCTATTCCTGGTACACTTGACATTCCTGCGCCTATCACACCTTTGGAAAAACCTGTCATGGATAATTTTAAGTCAAGTACAACTGCAGGAACAAATGTTTATTCTTTAACATGGGATTGGGTTGCTTACCCTGCAGGAACTTCACTTCTTTATAATAATTCAAACACTTGGACTACTGTTACAGCTGTTCCTTTTGAGGTCACTGGTGATCCGCTTTCTAATCAAATTTTTGAATTTAAGTTGAATGATTCTACCATTGACAGTCCGAGCACTACTTTTGAGTTTAAGAAAATTGGTTTTGCCAATACAACTACAACAGATTCTATTACCTGGACTTTAGATACTTCCGGCTGGGAGGATTTCGAATATAATGTAACTAAAGTGGATGGCGGAGATGTTGTTGTTGCGGATACCACCGTATCTTCCGGCTCGCCGACAGAAATTAAAGCGGAAAATTTGGATCCTGAAACAGAATACAAACTTACAATTCGCGGTAATAATTCAAATGGTAAAGGTCTTTGGACAACAAACACCGTTAAAACAGAAGATGCCGCAGTAGTTTTGATTAAATCTATTGAACCGACTAAATATTATGACGCTTCCAAAGGTGAAAACCAAAATCCGATTAATGATGTGGAAAACGGCACAACTCTGAAATTAAATGTGACGACTGAAAAAGCATCCACTTTCAAATGGACTTTAATTTATGACAAAGGATTAGACGGCACCGAAGACAAAAATTCGGAACTTAATAACGGATCAAATACAAATGATACGTTCTATGAATTGACCTGGAAGCCTTCTAAAACCGGAAAATACATCTTGTCTCTGGAAATTGCTGACAAGGATACGCCTGCCAAAAAGCAAAATGTGAAATGGGAAATTAATATTCCCGAAAGATCTACCGGCAGCCGTGTTTGGGAACAAGGAATGCCCACGGATTATACTTGGGACGCACGCAGCTTCTCCGGATTTTATTATAATTTGGATACCGGTCAAGGCAATGAAAGTATGACTATCAAAAATATTGGTCGTACAATTGATGACGGAGACTTAACTTATACAACGACAACATCTTCCACCGATTATGATTTCTCAAGTTGGGGAAGTTATGATATTGTCGGTTTCATGGGTGACAAATACTTTGCCGGCGACAGTAAGAGCAGTTTGATGAAGAACGGAAATCTTTCAAAAGTATTGATTGATACCGATGATAAGATTCAGCTGCGTACCGGTCAGCAATATGCTCTTGAAGAAGGATATTCCATTTCCGTCCAGCAAATTGATATTAACGGCGGTAAAGCGCAAATCATCTTTTCAAAGGATGGCAAAGAAATCGGAAGTTACATCACAAACGAAAATGAAGATGCCATCTATGCGAAAAATGTCGGCAGCGGCAGCGGCAATAATACAACCTTTGTGAAAACACGTGTTAAAAGTGTTTTCCAGGGAACAGAAAGCGCAATTGTTGAACTTGAAGGTTTCTTCCAGATTTCCGACAAATTGACGAGACTAGAAGAAGGAACAACAATCGGTAAAATGGAAATTACCAGTGTTTCCGGTGACAGAATCGAAATGGAAAATGACGGAAGAATCAGCTTGAGTCAGGATTCTGAAGTTGAATTGATGGGCAGAGTCAAACTCGTCGTTGCAGATTCGGGCACTTTGAGATTTATGCCGGTTATTGAATATAATGACCCGGGCGTTTATGAAATCCGCGGTACCGTTTCAGATTTCGGCAATTCTGATTACATCATTATGGAATGGAATCCTCGCAATTTCGAAGGATTCTATTATGATATCAATGATGACATGAAGACTTCTGAAGTTCTCACGATTGAACAAACACTTACCAACAGTTCCCGTACAATCGACAAAGGAAATTTGACATACACGTCTAAAATTCAGGAAGTCAGTTACAATTATTCCGGATGGAATGAAAAGTATTCCGTTGTCGGTTTCATGGGTGAAAAATACTATGCCGGTGATGGCGGCAGTTTGCTGAAAGACGGCAATTTGTCCAAAGTTTTGGTTGACCGCGATGATGGATACCAAATGCGTGTCGGATCTTATTTGACGCTTGAAGAAGGCGTTTCAGTCAAGGTCGAACAAATTGATACCAATGGTAATAAAGCCCGCCTTGTCGTTGAACGAAACGGAAGGGAAATTTATTCTGATATCGTTTCCGCAGGAAATGATTTGGTTTATGAAGGCAACTTCAGCAAAATCAATGATACGTCTTTCATCCGTGTTCGCGTTGACTCTGTTTTCCAGGGTACTGAAAGCAGTATCGTCTCTATTTCGGGTGTCTTCCAAGCTTCTTTGGAATTAACGAAACTTGATTCAGATACGAAGTACGGCAAAATGAAAATGGATGATTACAATAAAGAAGGTATCAGCCTTTCCAGTGATGAAAGAATTACGCTTTCACAAGACAGTGATGTTGATTTCATGAAAGTCGGAAACGACACGATGTACTTTAAGGTCGGCGACAACAGCACATTGAGATTTGCGCCTGTTGTTGAGCGTACAATCGGCTCCACTGATCCGTTGACGGTTTCTTTGAATCAGAGCAATGTCACGGTTGGGGATTCCGTTAAAATCACGGTCACTGACCGCGGATTGGAACTTGAAGGCGTCACAGTTTACGTCAACGGATCCAGCATCGGTACAACCAACAGTTCCGGTGAAGTCAATTATACGGCAAATTCGGTTGGTTCTTTCAAAGTGACGGGTGAAAAATCCGGCTTTGTGAACGGCAGCACAACTTTGAACGTTGCCGAAAAACTCGTCAACATGACTGTCCGCGTCTCTCCCGAGCAGCTTTACTACGGCATGACCGGAACAATCAAAGCCACCGATTCTTTGAACGGATCGGCTGTTGCGGACGCAACGGTTTATGTCAGCGGCGAGAGAGTCGGTACAACCAACTCTTCGGGTGAGTTCAACTACACGTTTAACAACACCGGCAACATAACGATTGATGTTTCCAAGGACAAATACAACAACGGCAGCACAACTGTCAGTATTTCTCAGGAAGTTGCTTTCGTTTATGAAAACTTTGCTTTGAGTCCGGACGAACCGGCGGCTAAGAAAGCTGTTAAAGTGACATTCGATGTTTCCAACAACGGTATTAAAAGCGGTTCTCACGACTTGAGTCTGGTTTTGACGGACAGCAGCGGAAACGTTATTGATCAGGACAACAGCACCGTGACGGTGGATGTCGGTAAAACAAAGAGCGTTACTTTGTCGGTCAAAGCACCCGAAGAAGGCACATACAAACTGACATTGAAAGAAGTCGATTCCAACAGAACGATTAACCTGCCTTCGAGCATGTCCACGATTTCAGTCGGTGAAGCAACATTCGGCTCAACCGTTCTGTATGTCGTCCTGGCGATTGTGGCAATCATTGTTATTGCCGTCATCGGCTTTGTTGCTTACCTCTTCGGTGTGAAAGGCGCAACCAAAGACAACTATCAGTCTGTTGCTCAGGAAATCTTTGACGATGTCAAATCAAAGTTTAAGAGATAAAATTTGATGAAATAACGGGTTTGGAGTTTTCCAAACCTTATTTTTCTTTTTTCTCTTTTTCTTTTTTTATTTTGTTTTCATTTTGCCTTCGTTTGTTTTTATTTTCGTTTTGTTTGTTTCGCTGTTTTCATTTTCATTTTCGTTTTTTACATTTACAGTATTTGCTGCAACGTTTGTCTGCGATGCGGTCAGCGAATTTGCATTGCAGTCGGCGTTTCCATATGCATCCGCTTCTTTTTTGAGCAGCCGTTCGCTTGCGCGAACGGGGGCACAGCTACCTTACTGTTTCCGTTTGCGCTGCTGCCTTACTGTTTCCGTTTGCGCTGCTGCCTTACTGTTTCCGTTTGCGCTGCTACCTTACTGTTTTCGTTTGCGCTGCTGCCTTGCCGCTTCCGCCTGCGGCCGCGCGCGTACCCATGCAATTTTGAAACAAACAAAAAACAATCTGCGCTTTTTGAAAAGCAAAAAAACCGGAATCCGGTTTGAAAAATAAAAAAGAAATTTAAAAATCAGAATAATGAAAATGCATTCATCCGACTTTCCGCATCGCAATTTCGATGGCTTCCGTAATGCTTTCTTTGGGCATGATCGTTGTGACGGGGATGGATACGATTTTTTCAACGGTGTGGCTGACAATCGGGGCGCACACCAGCGCTTTGGCGCCGTCTCTTTCGGCGCGCGTGGCGACGATGATGGCTTCTTCGATGGAGTTGGCGGAGTATTCTTTGACCGTAATCAGGCGGCCGCCGATTTTTCTTTTTGTTTCCGTGATTGTGTCTAAAACCATGCGTGCGGCAATGACGGCAATAAATTCGTCCGTCGGCATTTCATGCTTTTTGACGGTGTTGACAATCTGGCGGAGCGTTTTGATATTCGGGGCGCGGTTTCCGGATAGGATTTTGTACAGCGTGCTGTGCGGAATGCCGGCTTCGTTTGAAAAATCAACGGCGTTCATGTTTAAGTCTTCTTTAATCACGCGGTGGAGGACAATTTGGAAATTCTTGTCCGATTCAAACGCGGCTTTAATTAAACGGTCCGATATGTTCATTTTATCACTTTTTCCTCATCATCATTTTTGTTTTTGTTTGCTTTTCTGTTAGTTTTGTTAGATTTGTTTCCGTTTTTGTTGGTCTTGTTGTTGCTTTTGTTGGTCTTGTTACCTTTTTTGTTGCCGTTTTTATTTTCATTTATTCGCCTTTTTTAATTTTCCTTTTTTAATTTTTTGAAATAAAATTCGGGCGGCATTTTTAATGATTTTGTCTGATTTTCTATTGTCCATAAAAGGAAACAGAGTATAAAAAATTATCACAATAATGATAAAAATCGTTCGATTTCGGATAGCTTTTTATATTAATTTCAAAGAATTACAATTTGCGGCTTGGTTTGCCGTAAAAAACAAAAAAATTCCCTTTCCGAATTAAACAATTCGGAAAAAAAGTGTTTCGAGGAAATTAAATTCGACATGACATGCTGATCTATCTCTCAGTTTGTCACTTTTCATTCCCCTGTATTAAATGCCGTTAACCGTTTTCTCGAAACACTTCACTCATTGAAACTTTACAGTATTACACTTTGCATTATATTTGAATTACACTTTGAATCATTTATATTGTATTGCAGCATATTAAATTTTAAAATTATACGTTTGAATTTATTCTAAAATTCTAATTGCACAATTCAAAATATGATTGTTTTTGATTTTTTCGGAGGTTTATTATGAAAAAAATAATGCTTCTCGGTCTTGCCGTTCTGCTGGTCTGCGCTGTTGCGTTTTCCGGCTGTCTGAGCAATGACAAAGACACAGATGTTATTATCGGCTACCAGCCGAGCACGCACCAAATGGCTTACACCAGCGCAAAAGCGCTTGACTGGTGGGCCGAAAACTTAACGCAAATTGAAGGCATCGGCAAAGTCAGCGACAAATCCTTCCCGAGCGGTCCGTCCGAAGCCACAGCGCTTGCGTCCAACGCTATCCAGGCCGCTTACATCGGCGCCGCGCCGCTTATCCCGTCCATTGCTCAAGGCAATGATTTGAAAATCGTCGCAGCCGTCCAAATTAACGGATCCGGCTTGATCGTTCCGACAAATGCGGATTACACAGACCCCACATACTTTGAAGGCAAAAAAATCGCAACCTTCCCGCCCGGCTCCATTCAGGACACACTTTTGAAACAGTGGCTCGCCGACAACGGCGTTGATATGACAAAAGTCGACATTAAAGGCATGGACTCCGGTGAAGCGCAAACCGCTTTGAAAGCAGGTTCTGTCGATGCTGTTTTCCTGCCGCACCCCGCACCCTCCATCATTGTGCAGGCCGGCGACGGTAAAGTTGTGATGGACTCCGGCGAAATGTCACCCGACCACGCCTGCTGTGTTTTGGCTGTCAGCCAGAAATTCATCGACGAACACCCCGATGTTGTTGCCGAGCTTGTCAAAGTCCACGCCGACGCAACAAAATACACCAACGAAAACCCTGAAGAAGCCGCCAAATATTATGCGAACATCACAGGCGTTTCCGAATCAATCATTCTCCAGTCCATCAGCGACTGGGACGGCGCATGGATTTCCGACCCGTACGTCATTGAAGATTACGTCGTTGCTTACGCAAAATCTCAGTATGATCAAGGTTTGGTTTCCAAACAATTGACATCCGAAGACCTCTTTGACATGTCATTCTACGACGCCTATGTCAAAGCAAACTGATTTCTCTATCGAAATCCCTCTTTGAAACAGTAAAACGAAAATAAGCTGCCGGCAATCGGCAGCTTTTATTTTTATTGTTTTTGATTTTCGTTTCTCTTTTTATTGTTTTTGATTTTCATTTCTCTTTTTTGATTTTTCTTATGCTTTTGTTTTTGTTTTTGCTTTTGTTTTTATTTTCCGTCTATTGTTTTCCCGTTTTCAATTCTGATCTTTTTTAAAAAAGCAAAGTTATTTTAACGGGTATTCCTGTTTTTCAGATAAATTCAGATATTATTTATTTCGAGGGTTCTGCTTGTCTTCTTCTGATTCTTCCAAAACCGATTCTCAGGATATTGTTTCTGACATCTCCGACGAGTTTGACGGTTCCAATCTTTCCGATGCTTCCGATACTTCTGATGTTTCCGATTTATCGCCGCCCGAACTTTTGGCACCGGCAGGTACGTTCCTCTCGCTTATTGCCGCCGTTCAAAACGGCGCCGATGCCGTTTACATGGGCGCTTCCCGTTTCAGCGCGCGCGCGTACGCCGGCAATTTTTCGGATTCGGAACTTGCCGCGGGAATTGATTACGCGCATGCGTTCGGAAAAAAAGTGTACGTGACGCTGAACACGCTTTACAAAGACGATGAGCTGGACGATGTCATGCTTCTGCTTGACGAACTTTACTGCCGCGGCGTTGACAGCGTGATTGTTCAGGATTTGGGCCTGCTTTTCAGAGCCGCTTCAAGATATCCGGATTTCGCCGTTCATGCCAGCACGCAGATGACCGTTCACAATTCTTATCACGCGTCTTTTCTTCAAAAGCACGGCGTTTCCCGTGTCGTTCCTGCTCGTGAAAATTCGATTCCCGAGCTGGCGGAAATTAAGAAAACAGGCGTCGAAGTTGAAACATTCGTTCACGGCGCGCTTTGCATCTGCTATTCCGGCCAATGTCTTTTCAGCAGCCTTGTCGGCTCGCGCAGCGGCAACCGCGGAAAATGTGCTCAGCCGTGCCGAAAAAGATATACTTTGCTGGTTCGCGGGAAGCCTGTTTTCGTTGACGGCCAATACCTTCTCAGCCCGAAAGATTTGAACGCATCAGAAACGCTCAAAAATCTCATTCAGGCAGGCGTCGACTCTTTTAAAATTGAAGGGCGTATGAAAAAACCCGAATATGTGGCAGGCGTCGTTTCCGTTTACAGAAATCTCATCGACAGAATCATTTCCGAACAGAACTCCGGTACCTTGCCGACACCGGCCGAAGAAGAAAAACTTTTAAAACTTTTCAATCGCGGATTTACCGGCGGTTATTTCTTCAAAAACCCGAAAAACGATTTGATGAGCCGAAAACTGCCGTACAATAAAGGCATTCCCGTCGGCAAAATCACGCAGACCGACCGCCGAAACTCAAACATTTCCGTCTTGCTCGAATCGGAACTTTCCGCGCACGACGGCATTTCAATCGGCGACATCGGCAAAAATATGAACTCAACGGAAGATCCGCGCATCGGATTCACGGTTAAAAAAATGTATGTCGGACGCAAAATCTGCAGCAAAGCAGGCCCCGGCGATACCGTTGAAATTCCAATGCCGCCTGCCGAATACGGCTCCAAATTCCCCGCCGCGGGCGATTCCGTTTACAAAACATTCGATTTTGAACTTCAAAAAGATCTCTTAAAAACTTTCCCCGCCGCCGCCACGGATGAAGAAAGAACGGCACTGATTGAAGAAACCGTTTTATCCGCTTACGGTGGTTCGTCTTCATGCAACCTGTCCGCTGCTGATTCTTCTGCCGTTTCTCCGGCTGATGATTCTTCTGTCGTTTCTCCTGCCGATAGTCTTTCTGTTCCCGAAATGATTGAAAAATTATCTCCTTCGGAATCCATTCAAATTCCGGTTTCGTTTGACTGCAAACTCACTGTCGGAATGCCGATTTTAATCACCGCTTCCGATTCTGAAGGGCTGTCCGTTTCCGTATCTTCCGATTATATTATCGAGCCTGCTCAAAAAAATCCGTTTTCAAAAGAACAGGCATCGGACCTTTTGTTCAAACTCGGCGGCACGATCTGGCAGACACAATCCGCCGATGTTTCCGTTTCCGGAGATTGTTTTGTTCCGGTCGGCGAATTTAAAAATGCCCGGAACAAAGTGCTTCAGGCATTGTTAAATGAGCGCATTGTCCGCCGCCAAAGACAGCTGCCCGGGAATTTAAATTCAAACGATTCAAACAAAGCATCCGGCATTCTGCAGACCGATTCGGAATCCGATTTTCCGGCGCCCGAAATTTCCGTTTGCGTTTATTCAAAAGAGGGATTGTTTGCAGCACTCAATGCCGGCGCCGATCGGATTTATGCCGGCGGCGATTTATTCAAAGATCCGGTTTCCGGTGTTGAATTCGGTTTGACGGCCGAAGATCTTCGCGGCCTTCAAAACGAGCTTTCAGCTTCGGATTTGGATAACATTTTCTTCAAAACGCCGTCGGTGACAAAAGAAAATGATTTCGTTTCATTAAAGCAAAATCTTGAAATTTTAAAAGAAACCGGCATTTCCGGCATTTTGGCATCCAACGTCGGCGTTTATGAATTCATTCAATCCGATTCCGATTTTGCGGATTACTTTAAAATCGCGATTGATCTTTCTTTTAACATCTTCAACTCAAATGCCGCCGATTTCTTTTTCGGTCAAGGCGTGTCGTCGGTCATTGTTTCTCCGGAACTTTCGATTTCCGAGATTGACAAACTCATTCAATCCTCTGCTTCTGCGGCGGATTCGTTCCCCGTATTCGAATGCTGTGTTCACGGCCGACAAAGACTGATGATTACGGAACATCCGCTGCTTCAGTCTCTGCTTGCGGGTAAGTCTTTTTCATCGCCGCAGGCATCCGCGTTCGAGTCAGAATCCGAGACCGCGTCCGATTTCAAAACAAATTTCGGGTCAAATTCCGAATCGGTTTCATTATCCGATTACATGCTCAAAGATTCCAAAAATTATCAGTTTCCGGTTTTAACAGACGCGGCCGGCAGAAATCATCTTTTTAATTCCAAAGAATTGAATGCATTTGATCTGCTTTCAAAAATCCGCAAAGCAGGCATTTCATGCTTCAGGATTGACGGCATCGGACATACAAGCGAAGAGATTTTTTCGTTGGTAAAATCTTATAAAACCGAACTCAGCCGCATTGATCATACGGCGGAAAAAACAGACGGGAAAATGATTGAAACGGCCGAAACAACCAAAACAGCCAAAACAGAAAATCTTTCCGAAAATCGGTCGGAAGATGTTATTTTGTATTCGCAGGACGGCTCGGAATATACAAAAGGAAATTTCCTGCGAAGCACGGATTAATTTCAATTCAAAAACGATATCCGACTTCAACTCCATCTTTGAAACTCGATGTCGGTTTTTGAAGCCCGTTTCCATTTTTCAAATCTGATTTTGATTTTGATTTTAATTTGGTTTGATTTTGATTTTGATTTTGATTTTGATTTTAATTTGATTTGATTTGATTTGATTTTAATTTGATTTGATTTGATTTTTTGAATTTGATTTCATCTTTAAATTTGATAATTTCTTTTTGAATTTAATTTTCAATTTCGGTATGGTTCGGCAGCATTCATGTTGTATTTCGATTGAAAATGACAATTTTTGAACCGGCGAGATGTTATGTCGTTCTTCTGTTATTTTTATTTTAAAATCGATATTGCTCTGCCGATTTTTTAATAATTTCATTTGATTTATTTCAATTAAATTTAAATAAGTTAAATGATTGGTTATAATAATCATTCGCAATTAATATTAAAATTCTTAGACTGTTATGTTGAATTCGTTCATTCTGATTCTTCCTTAACACTTACTTAATTGTCATCTCGTATAATGGAGTATTTCATTAGTATTATTTTTTAACAGTAGTATTCCGTTATGCTTTTAAATTAAAACATCTTATAAATATTAAGTAAGTTCTAAGGTATAGAGTTATACAAATGTAATTTTGAAACAAAACCTTTAATTACAACCGTTTCACTTATACCTTTTATTAACCTTCATCAATGATCATTACATTTAAAAATTTTATACACTGTTTGGTCTTGATGAACCCTTACATCTATTATTACAAAAACAGAGAGAGGGAGCAATGAAAATCAGAATTGTCAGTTCAAAAGATGAAATCGGAACATTGAAATCGGGTGACAAAATTATTCATTTGGCATTCCGGCCTTCCAATAAGGATATTATGACATTGATTTCGCGCTGTTCAAGCGTTCAAGCAATTCATATTCCGGGTTCTTACAAAAAAACATTATCTGAAAAAAATAATTTGAAATTTTAAAAACGATACAGGTTTTGTTGGTTTGCCGGTTACGGCCGATGTCAGCTCTTATTATCTCTGATACCGTCGGCCGCGGCACAATTTATTTTTATTTTTTTGCATTCTATCTATCGGTTTTTATTTTTGACAGTCTTGCATTCTATTTTTGACAGCATTGTATTATTTTGTTTTTTGACAGCACTATATTATTCTGTTTGACAGTGACAGTCTTTGCATTCTATTATTGACAAAATCATTTTTTAGTGCCGGTTCGGCTTTTCTGTTGAATACTTTCTCTCCGCGCGGCAAATTCTCATATATCTGTATGTGCCTTTTTGATTTATGACGGAATTTGAAAGAGGCTTAGTCACTTCTTTTAACAATTATTTCAAAGAAAACAATATGCGCGGCATTTCATATCGATTGAAGCAGCACCGTTTCACATCTCAGTTTCTGGATGTTTTAGTCGATTCGCTCCATCCCGATTATTACATGGGCATCGAATGCAAAAGCATCTCTGTTGAAAAAGGAACAAAAGCCCTTTATTTTACGCAGCATTTCACGACGGATAAAAAAGGTGTGCATCAAATCGAACGCATTTCTGATTTTCTGAATTTGTCCGGAAGATGCGGTTTTTTGGCCGTTGAGCTTCGTTACGGCGTCGGCCGGCCGCGGGAAGCCTATGCGATTCCGTGGAAAGACATTTGGGCGCGTTTTCAGTCCGAATCTTTGAAATTCACAATTGAAGAAATCAGCAGTTATCCCTCGATTGTTCGTTCCGGCGGCGGTTATCGGGTGGAGCCGGAAATGTGGGTTAAAAAATAATTCCTGTCTCATTCACAGCTCTTTCCTTTTTGTATAATGCTATCGTTTTTCCCTACAAAGTTATAAACAATGAATTCATTTATTAACGGCATGGACACACAAAACGTTCAAAAAGTTGCTGTCGGGGTTTTATCGTTGGCCGTCTTCGCAATTCTTTGGGAATTGCTGGCGATTTATATCAATAATTCATTTTATCTGCCCCGCTTTTCAAGTGTCGTCATGGCATTCTTGAGTGTCATTCAAAGCTCTGTTTTTTTAAATGACGCAGCGATCAGTTTGTATCATTTCGGCATTGGTTTTCTCTTTGCATTGATTGTCGGCGTTCCGATCGGCATGCTGATGGGCTGGTATCCGGTTTTGGATAAAGCGCTCAATCCGATTGTTGAAATTTTCAGACCGATCCCGCCGCTGGCATGGATTCCTTTTGCAATTATCTGGCTGAAACTGACGCATCAGGCCGCAGGATTCATTATTTTTATGGGAATGGTTTTCCCGATTATCATTAACACTTATTCCGGTTTCAAAAACGTCCCGAAAATCTATGTCGAAGCGGCAAAGGTTTTAGGCAGCGTTTCCGACCTCAAGCTGATTAAAAACGTTGCCATTCCCGCAGCGTCTCCCATGATTCTTTCCGGTATCAAGACCGCCATGGGCGTCGGCTGGATGTGTTTGGCTGCTTCGGAAATGTTCGGCGTCAGCGACACAGGCATCGGTTATAAAATCTGGTTCTATTACGGGATTCAAATGATGGATTATGTTGTCGTTTATATGCTCATCTTAGGATTTATCGGATTATTGCTTGACTTCCTGTTCCGGTATTTCATCCAAAACCGCGTCTTAAAATGGCAAAAAGGAACGGTGGTTTGAATGGGCGATTTAGTCATTGAAAATTTATACAAAAAATTCAAAAAAGGCGACACCGAGTTTTTGGCGCTCGAAGACATCAATTTGTCTGTCAAAGACGGAGAATTCGTCACCATCCTCGGCCCGTCCGGCTGCGGCAAAACCACGCTTCTGCGCATTATCGCAGGCCTTGAAACTTATTCCGGCGGAACCGTCTCCTTAGACGGCGAAGTCATTGCCGGCCCCGGCCCGAAGCGCGGCATGGTTTTTCAGGAATATTCTCTTTTCCCCTGGAAAACCGTTCTCGGAAACGTTATGTTCGGTCCGCAGATGCAGGGCTTTTCCAAAAAAGAAGCCGAAGAGAAAGCACTGAACTATTTGAAATTGGTCGGTTTGTCCGAATTCAAAAACAGTTACCCTTACGAACTTTCAGGCGGCATGAAGCAGCGCGTCGCAATCGCCCGCGCATTGGCGAACGAGCCTGAAATCATTTTAATGGACGAGCCGTTCGGCGCGCTGGATGCGCAGACCCGCAACAATCTTCAAAACGAGCTTCTCCGCATTTGGGAAGAAGAAAAGAAAACAATCATTTTTGTCACGCACAGTGTTGACGAAGCCGTTTTCTTATCCGACCGGATTGTTATTTTATCCAAACGCCCGGGAAGAATCAAAAAGACGATTGACATTACCATTCCGCGGCCGAGAGACAGAACGCGCCCGGAAGAAAATGCCATCCGCAATGAAGTCCTCCGGCTTTTGGACACAAACGCGAATTGCGAAATAGATTAAAAAAGAAAACAGCCCGGCTGTTTTTCTTATTTTTTATTTTTTTGTTTTGTTTTTTGTTTTGTTTTTTATTTTGTTTTGGTTTTACTTCGTTTTTTATTTTGTTTTGGTTTTACTTCGTTTTTTATTTTGTTTTGGTTTTATTTTGTTTTTTACTTTGATAATCGTTCTACTCTTTGTGTTTTTAAAACACGGGTCTATTTTTATTTTTTCAAAAAAAGGTGGCAATCGCGCGCGAGCATCTGCCGGAACAAAGCGGCATGTCTGCTTTCGCGTCTCAATTTTTAAATAAAAGAAAAATGGTGAAAATGAAATGAAAAATTCATTTTCAATTATGTTGTAAGCGGCCAGGTGCCGTAGAAATAAGAAACAACTAAAATAGAGAGGCCGATCACAATACCTGCGATTAAAACATAAATCGGTTTAAATGTGATTGCTTTTTTGTCCGCGTCAAAATATCTCATCAATCCCGCGGAAGACTGAAGACCGTTTCCTTTTTGCTTCACCATAAAAAGATCTTTCCTCTAAATTTTTAAATTACGTCTAATATCAAAGAATACATCATAGAGCGTCTGTTCTTATATAAACATTTATCTTTCATTCTTTATTTTTGCGTCACTTCTTTGTCAGCAGATATTGTTTGACTGCCGCCCAATCCGGAAACTCGGCCGAGCCGAACCGAATCAGTTCGCCTTCAAAATCGCCCGCGCCGTTTTTCTCGCGGTCGTCAATCAGAAAGTCGCCTTTGTTCAAATCTTTGCGGTGCGTTAAAATCAGGCGCTTGTATGCGCAGTCCCCGAGATTTTCTTTCACCCAAATCAATTTGTCGGACCACGCCGAATTGTTTCCCCAAGGCGCGGTTGAAAGAATGTAAATTTCGAAATGAAGCGAAAGTTCCCGAAAACTTTCAACGGCATCTTTAATCGGCGGCATTGTTTTAAAAATGCCGGGAATTTCATCAAAAGTTGCCGCTTTGTTTTCCTCAGGCTTTGCGCAGCATCTCTGATACGTTTCTTCATCCGTTTCATCAATGACGCGCTGAAAATCAGCCAATACGCCGTCCATGTCAACGTAAAGTATTTTCTTTGCCGATTCTCTTTTTTCAGTCATTTTAATTCCTGCCGTTCGTTTTCATCATCTGCTTACTTCATCTGCTGTTGCTTTCATCTGCTGCTGTTTTCATCTGCTGCTGTTTTCATCTGCTGCTGTTTTCATCTGCTGCTGTTTTCATCTGCTGCTTTCATCCTCTGTTCCCGTTCGGCTTTGCCGTCATCCGAGGATGATTTCATCCAGCAAAATCGGCGGGTAGAATACACCGTTTTCCGTAATGATTGCCGACACATTTTCCATCGGTGTTTTGTCAAACGCTAAATTCAGAATCGGAACGCCGGCGGGAACATTCAGGTCTTTGCAGGAGCCGATGTAGCGGATTTCATCTTCGGAGCGCCTTTCGATTTGAACATTCTCTTCCCAGCTTTCGGGGTCAAGCGTTGAGACGGGGGCGGCCACATAAAACGGGATGTTGTGCTCTTTTGCCAAAACGGAATGCGTGTACGTTCCGATTTTATTGTAAACGAATTCCTGCGTGATTCTGTCGGCGCCGACGATGACTTTGTTGATCACGCCTTCGCTCATCAGAAATCCGGCCGTCGAATCGGTGATGACTTGGACCGGAATTTTGTCTTCATGCAGTTCCCAGGCGGTGATGCGGCTGCCCTGATTGAGCGGGCGCGTCTCGCAGGCAATGACTGTGATTTTCTTTCCGTCGGCAACGGCCGATCGGATGACGCCCAGAGCCGTTCCCCAGTCCACACAGGCTGTCCGGCCTGCGTTGCAGTGCGTCAGAACGACATCGCCGTCACGGAGCAATTTTGCCCCGTATTTGCCGATTTTTTTGTTGACGGCAACATCTTCATCGGCCATATTTTTGGCTTCTTCTAAGGCGATATTTCGAATCAATTGAGGGTCTAAACCTTCTTCTTCGGCGACCTGAAGAACGCGGTCTACGCCCCATCCCAGATTGATTGCCGTCGGACGTGTTTTTTTGATCGCCTCTCCGGCCGTTTTCATATCTTTGATCATGCCTTCGACCGTATTTGCGCTGCTCAGCTGTGCAGACAAAGCAACGCCGAAAGCGCCGCAGACACCGAGTGCCGGCGCGCCGCGGATTCTTAAGCTTTGGATGGCTTCGCAGACTTCGGCAATGTTTCTGCAGTTGATGAATTTGAGTTCGCCCGGTAAAAGCGTCTGATCAATCATTTTTATGGATGAATCGGAATCATCCCACTCAATTGTTCTCATAATTTCGCCTGAATTATTTTGTAAATCTATAAATTTGAATTTTTAAATTTCATTTGCCGTTCTCTCAAATTGTCGTCCGTTTCTCTCAAGTTGTCGTCCGTTTCTTTCAAGCTGCCGGCTGTTTATCTCAAACCGTCGGCCGTTATTGTAAAGTAGCACATATCGCCTTCGGGTTTTGAGCGGTGTTTGATGATTTTTGCGCTTCTCTCTCCCGTTCCCACGCGGTCCAATTTCAAAATCGTTTTTGAAATGTGTTCGATGCCGCGTCCGCCGATGGGTTTGACATTTCCGCTGTTTTCGACGTCGCTGAAAATCTGATTTGTAATTAAGACGGATATGCCTGTTTTTCGCGCGATGCTCTGTAAAAATCCGATTTGATTGGAAAGTTCGCGCCGCCCTTGGATGCCGGCGTCGTCATCGTCCAGCTCGTAGCGGTAAAAAGAAGTCGCGGAATCCACGACAATCAAGCCGATATTTTCGTTTGAAATTTTTTCGACTTCGCAGATGGCGGTGTACTGTTCGTCGAAACTCATCGGCTCGTAAATCAGAATATTTTGAGCGATTTCTTTGGAATTTTCGCCCGCAATCTGCGTAAAACGGTCAAAAGACAATCCTTCGGTATCGATGTAAATCACTTTTTTGCCGGCTTTGGAACATTCGACCGCCGCTTGCAGACACAAATTCGTTTTACCCGAGCCCGGCTCGCCGTACACTTGCGTGACGATGCCGCCTTCAATGCCGCCGCCGAGCAATTCGTCAATCGGCGGACATCCCGTTGTCAGGTAATTTCCGATATTTGCACCTCTTTTGATTGTTTGTTTGAAAAATTTCGAGTTTGTGTCAAAATCGCTTCATTGCTTTTAAGATGATGAAGAAAGGATGCAAAGCTTTTAAAGTATTTTGTTTTGTCGCGCCTGTTCCGGTCTTTGCCTTTCACGCCACCCTTTATTATGCGTCTGTTTTTATTTATTTTTTGGACGACAAGAATCATATAAGAAGAAACCGTCACGTTGATTCATGGCAAATCCGATTCTTTCAGCAGTATTTTCGTTTTTCATTCCCGGTCTCGGGCAGTTTTACAGCGGCAGTTTTTTCAGAGGCATTCTTGTCTTCGTCGGCGCGATTGTGGCTTCAGCCGTCGGCGTTGTTGTTCCGATTATCGGCGCTTTGATTGTTCTTGTCTACTGGCTCTGGAACATTTATGACGCTTATTCTTTGGCAAAACAGACTTGAATCATTTTAAAGAATTATTTTAAAATTTTATTCAACTTTTTTTTCGATTCATTTTTGTTTTTGATTCATTTTTATTTTTGATTCTTTTCCTCTTTCAAAAAATCAGAAACATATTTAAATTATAATGATTAATTATTATGTATGGCAAGTCAGGCCCTTGTTGTTGCCCTGTCTGCGGTCATACCGGGATCGGGACAACTTTGTTCGGGACATTTCTTGCGCGGTCTGCTCATATTTGCTGTTCTCAGCATTTTGGTAGCTTTTGGTTGGATTTTGTATATTCCCTTTATTACGCCGCTGTTCTTTTCACTGTCGGCGTTTTTGTTCTGGCTGTGGAATATTTATGACGCTTATCAATTGAATGCTGAAGCCGGTTTGAAAAACAAGACACGTTCAAGACCTGTTTCCTTTAAGGTGAATTAATTTCGTGTTTTCACCGTTGTCATTGTTTTCAAAGCGATCCGATTGACGGAATCGCTTTATTTTTATTTTTTTGCTTCTGTCTTTTTTGCTTCTGTCTCTTTTGTTTTTGTTCTATCCGTTTTTGGTTCTTGTTTTTATTTTGCTTTTTTGCTTTACTTCTTTTCGTTCAGCTGCGCGCCGATATATTTGTCCAGCAAATCAATGAATTCAACCGCGCGCTCCGGGGGAACTGTTCCGCCGGCCGCAATGTCGTGGCCGCCGCCTGCGCCGCCGACCATTTCTGTGACTTCGCTCATGGCTTTGGACAAATTCAAACCGCGGCGGATTAAATCCTGCGTGCCGCGTGATGAAATTTTAATGCCGTCTTCGGAGTCGGCCATGCCGATGATCGGTTTTTTGCGGTCAACGCCGTCAATGGAGGTTGCCATCCCGGCAATAATGCCGACAATTGTTTCTTTGATTTCTTCGCCCGAATAGAAATACTGGATGCTTTCAAGCTGGATCATGCCGTTTTCTTTGACAAAATTCAAACCGTTGACCAAATTTTTCCGGTGCTCGGAAAGCAGCGTTCTTGCTTCGCTGAGTGCTTCATCGCGGTCGCCCATACAGACGCGGACACCGATTTCCGCTTTATCATAGCGGCCGGTTGCATTCAGAAGCGTTGAGAATTCGGATGCGTCTCTCATTTCAGATCCTTCTTTTTCCGAGAGCAGCGTGTAGCATTCGCGGATCAGCTCTTCGACGCGGTGCGCCGGAAATCCGCGGTCCTGACAGAATTTCATCAGCGCAGAAATGACGCCCACGCGTTCTTCCTGCGAAAGTTCGATCCATAATTTTGCGCCTTCCCGCTGGTCATAGCCGACGCCTGCGTTTTGCAAAAAGCGAATGCAAGCTTCTTCATCGCCTGTCAGTCCCGGCAAATACGGCTCGGATGAATATTGAAGCATTTTATAAATCGGACGCGTTTGTTTGCCGAAAAGAGACAAGTCCGGCGCGTTCTTTAAAACGCCGGCGGCAACGCCTTGTTCCAAAATTTCTTTGTTCAGGCCGACAAGTTTTCCGTATTTGCGGTTCTGCATATCGCCAATCGCGCCGACGATTGCAAGGCCCGCCAAATCTTTGTTGTCGCCGAGCGCGTTTGCCAAAATGTAGGAAACGCCCGACCCGCTGATTTCAAAACCGCCGTTTGCGCCGAACAAATGCGGATTCATATGATACGGAAACGCGGTTGAATCCGCCGCGATGTTTTCGGGGCGGCCGTTGGGCTGGTGGTGGTCGGCAATGATTGCTTTCATGCCGTTGTCAACCATGAAATCCGTCATGGCGCTGCCGAGGTCGGTAAAAATGAGAAGTTCATGATTCTCTTCCAAAAGGCGCGCCATAATTTTTTCGTCCAGTTTTTTGACGAATTCCGCCGTATAATCAATACCGGCGCGCTCAAAAGAGAGGCACATAATGGCGCCCGCCGTAATGCCGTCCGCGTCGATGTGCGAAACCAAATGAACGGAATCGGCTGTTCTTAATTCTGCGGCGCATAATTCCGCCCGTTCGCTTAATTTTTGAAATGTATCTGCTGCCATTTTTTCACTCGTTATTAATTTCTCAAGATATGTCTTTGACAAATGATTTTCTGCTTTAAAAAGATGATTAAATTTCACAAATCCGATGCAACTTTGTTGAAATTGTTTTTATGGTTTTACTTACGAATCTTAGTAAAATATATTAAATAGAGGTTTAATGTCTCTTCATTAAAAATTTTAAACAGGTGATTTTTATGAAATACCAATCCATTCTTTTTGTATTGTTGATGCTTTTCTGTTCACTTTCGCTTTCGGACGCACTTTCTATTCCCGATCCACGTTTTCACGGAGTCATCGAATCCGAAGACGATCTTAAAAAAATCGGTACAGAATGGCCGTTAGACGGCGTGTATTCTTTGCAATCCGATATTGTCATCAGCGATTCGACATGGCGTTGCATCGGTTATTCCAATTCGCCGTTCACAGGAGAATTTGAAGGCAACGGCTACGTTATTATTTTCACGAAAGATGTTTTGTTTGAACAGCCGTTCGGCCCGACGATTGATGCCGGCAGCCAAGGTTACGGCTTTTTCGGAAACATTCGCGGCGACGCTGATATTCGAAATTTAACGATTGTTTATAACGGCGACATTCTCAATCAAAATGATTCAAATGTCAGCGCTTTTGTCGGAATCGCAAGCAGTGGGACAAATACGTTTCACTACAAAATTACCGGTCTTGTTGAAAATGCGGTTCCGGAAATTGTCAATTGCTCCGTTATGGGAAACGAATTCGCCGTTTTCGGAAACAGCAACGTCGGTGGCTTTGCGGGATTGATTCGAAATTGTGATATCTCGGACAGTTCTTCCGATATGTCCGCGACGGCAAAAAATGAAAACGCGGGCGGTTTGATCGGTTATATTTATCAAGGAAATATTACGAATTGTTCGGCAACAGGCTTGTCATATTCTCCTGTTGATGAAAATTTATTCATCGGCGGATTCAATGAAAATTACGGGTCAAATGTTGTTGATTGTTCATATGATCCTGTTCCCGAATATCCCGATACGCCGCCTGCCATCGACTATAAATATCCTTATCTTAAATTTGTTCTATGGGGCGGCATAGCTGCTGTTTTAATTATTGCAGCAGCTGTTTGTTATCGGTTTTTCCAAAAAAAGAATAACTAAGAAGTGAAATCGAAATCAAAAAAAGCAAAAACAAAAAAATAAAACAAAAAAATAAAATAAATAAAAAGGGCGATTTTAATCGCCCGGTTCGTATTTTTTAATAAACTGAAAATGAAATAAGGATTCGGTGATTCAAAACTTAATCTTTAACGGGAATTCCTCTCTTGCGGAATTCTTCTTTGACGTCGCCGACGGTGTATTTGTTGAAGTGGAAAATGCTGGCCGCCAAAACAGCGCCTGCATCGCCTTCCGTGACGCCTTCGACCATGTGTTCCAGTGTTCCGACGCCGCCGGATGCAATCACGGGGATGGAAACTGCTTCGGCAACGGCGCGTGTGATCGGAAGGTCATATCCGTCACGGGTTCCGTCGCGGTCTTTGCTGGTCAAAAGGATTTCGTATGCGCCGAGTGCTTCGACTTGCTTGGCCCACTCGACCGTGTCCATTCCGGTGCCCTCGTTGCCGCCCATGATGACGACTTCGTACCAGAACTTTTGGCCGTTTTCTTCAAAAACGTTCACGCCTTCAACGCTGATGTCGGGGTTTCTTTTGCAGTCGATTGCAATGACGATTTTGTCCGCGCCGAATTCTTCGATTGCTTTTGCAATGAATTCGGGATTTTTCACGCCGGCGGTGTTGATTGAAACTTTCGTTGCGCCCGCGTCCAAATTCTTTTGCGCGATTTCAAGCGTTGAAATGCCGCCGCCGATTGTAAACGGAATTGAAATGGCTTCGGCTGCTCTTTTAATCACATCCAGAATGGTTTCCCTTCCTTGAACAGATGCCGTGATGTCTAAAAAGACAATTTCATCAGCGCCTTGCGCTTCGTATTTTTTTGCAAATTCGACCGGATCTCCGGCATCAACGAGCTCTTCAAACTCAATGCCTTTGACAACTCTACCACCGTTCTCATCAAGAAGAAGGTCAAGACAGGGGATAATCCGCTTTTCTCTCATCATAATTTAAACTGATTTGAAGTAGAATATAAACCTTTTTAGTGGAAAATATCACGCTAAATCATGATATTACTGCCAAACATAATCATTCTAATTCTTCATTACGTTTTTGAAAAACAAGATATGAATGAAGTCATGACAATTAAAAATGAATAATTCTGATGAATTAATATGAATCTCACTCATAATTTGTCATTTGATTTGAAAAATTTTGTTTTTAATTTTTAAAATCGGGTTTCGTTTTTCGTTTTTTGAAGAAACCGGTTTCCGGTTTTGTTCAATTCGTAAAATTGATGCCTTTCGCGCGTGAAAAGCGCTCCCGGCCGGGCAGGACTGCCAATCTGCAACTGTATTGACGAAAGCCTGAAGGTAATCTGTGCCCACGCTCGCGCAGCGAGCGGATGTGATGAAAATGAGATGATGCATACGGATAGAGTCTCCCTCATTGCCGGCAGATGCTGACACACAAACAAACGCCGACGCACACCCAACGCTGATGCACACCCAAACGCTGACGCACACCCAAACGCTGGCGCACACCCAAATGCAGATGCGTATATACAAATTCAGGCGGATTTTTGTTTTAATTGAGAATCATTTGGTTCATCTCCAATCCTCATTTTGCTCGCTTCGCTCACAAAACTCGGATTGGAGGGGCGGTTCTTGAAAATTTAATTCATTTTTCCAATCGAAACATCGGTTTATTTAAAGTTAAAGAAAAACGAACCCCGTCTTTGAATCATATATTTTTATGGAAGGCGGGGTTCGGGTTTGAAAAATTGTGAAAAAACGATGTTTCATTTTTGAAAAAGAAAAACAAAACGAAAAACAAAACGAAAAACAAAGGGAATGAAAAGGATTGAAAAGTAAAAGAAAAGTAAAATGAAAAAATATGAATGAAGAAAAACGAATAAAAAATACACAAATCAAAAAAAATAAACTGAAATTAAAGCACGCCTTTCGTGCTTTTAATTTCCTGTCCTTCAATCACGGTTGCTCTTTTCATGGCGTATGCAAACGCTTTAAAAAGCGCTTCGGTTTTGTGGTGATCGTTGTCGCCTTCGACTTTCATGTTCATGTTAATGCCGGCGGCGGAAGCGAATGATTCAAAGAAGTGTTTCGTCATCTGTGTGCTGTAGGTGCCGACGACGGGGGAAAAGAAGTCCGCGTTCATCACCAAAAAGCTGCGGCCGCTGATGTCAACGGCAACTTCCGCGAGCGCTTCATCCATCGGGATGCGCGCCTCGCCGAAACGGGCGATGCCGCGCTTGTCTCCGAGCGCCTCTGCCATTGCCTGTCCGAGAACAATTCCGGTGTCTTCGACCAAGTGGTGGCCGTCCACATGCAAATCTCCGACAGCGCTGACGTCCAAGTCATAGCCCGAGTGGCGCGCAAAAGCGTCCAGCATGTGGTCGAAAAAGCCGATGCCCGTATCAATGGCGGACTTGCCGCTGCCGTCTAAATTGATCTCAATGGTGATGTCCGTTTCTTTTGTTTTTCGGGAAACGGAAGCTTTTCTGGATTGTGACATCGTTCTTTCCTCTTTTATAAACGTATCAAAAAATAAACGTACAGACAATGAATTGCCGTTTCTATTATTTATTTTTAATTTGCTTATTTACTTTTAATATGTTTTTAATTCGTTTTGGATTTGTTTTAGATTTGTTTTTAAATTTATTTGGCTTCGTTTTTTAATTTGTTTTGAATTTGCTTTAATTTATTTTGAATGAATTTCGGCCTTCATTCTTTTTCCAAAACGGCGATTGCTTCTTCTAATGTGAATTTGTCCGTGTAAAGCGCGCTTCCGACAACGGCGCCGTATGCGCCGGCGTCCCGAAGTTTCAATAAATCATCGGTCGAAGTGACGCCGCCGGAAGCAATGACCGGAATGCTGACGGAGTCAATCAAATCTTTTGTCGGCTTGATGTCAACGCCTTTGAGCAGTCCTTCGGTATCGATGTTTGTAAACAGAATGTAGCCGGCGCCTAAATTTTCAAATTGTTTGCCGACGTCCGTCGGACCTTTTTCGGAAAGTTTTGTCCAGCCTTCGACAGCGACTTTTCCGTTCTTGGCATCTAAGCCGACGACGACAGCCGATTTCCCGAAACTTTCTGAGATTTCTTTGATGATTTGAGGATTCTGCATGGCAACCGTGCTGAGAATCACGCGGTCGGCGCCGGCTGAGAGCAGTGTTTCGGCATCTTCAAATGAACGGATGCCGCCGCCGATTTGAATCTCAATGCCGAGCGGTTTTGCGCGTCTGACAATCTCTTCAATGATTTGGCCGTTCTTTCTTTTACCTTCAAAAGCGCCGTCCAGGTCAATGAGGTGAAGCGTTTTTGCACCGCGCGCCACCCAGTTTAAAGCAGCTGCCGCCGGATCATCCAGCGACACCATTTCGCTGCCGGGAACGCCCTGAACAAGCTGAACACATTTGCCGCCTTTCATATCAACGGCGGGAATAATTTGAAATGACATGTTTTCCGCTCACATTTATGTTATTCATGTATGTTATTCATGATGTTATTATGTATGTTATTCATGTTTACGGAATCAATCTCTCGACCGGCAGAACCAGAATGTCTCTTGCGCCGAGAATCTTGAGTTTTCGGACAACGGAGAAAATCGAATCGGCATCGACAACGGCGTGGACGGCGAACATTTTTTCGTCTTCTTTGGTGCTTTGCACTTCCATCACGGTCGGACCGTTCATGCCGGGGAGAATCTTCTACACATCATGCAGCGCTTCTGCGGGCAGATTCATCATGATATATCTCTTGGTTTTTGCCAAAAGAACGCTTTCCAATGCGGTTTCCACGTCTCTGATCTTTTCCTGTGTCGCCAAACTCTTTTTGTTGGCGATTAAAAACACCTTTGAATCGAAAACAACATCAATCGCTCTTAATTTGTTGATCATCATCGTTGTTCCGGAACTTGTGATGTCAACAATAGCTTCGGCAACGCCGATGTGCGGCGTCATTTCGCAGGCGCCGCTGACTTGAATGACTTCAACGTCTTCGATTTTGTTGAACTCAAAGAATTGTCTCGTAATTTCGGGAAACTCTGTCGCAACGCGTTTTCCGCTGAGATCTTCGGGTTTTTGGATTTCGGACGATTCGGGAACCGCCAAAACAAGCCGGGAACTGCCGTATTTGAGGTCGATCAAACATTCAACGTCGGCGCCTCTTTCGGTCACCAAATCCAAACCGGTGATGCCGATGTCTGCCGTTCCTTCCGCGACATAAAGTGGAATGTCGGCGGCGCGGGCAAAAATAAACGTGATGTCCGGGTCGTTTGTCTTTGAAATCAGCTGACGGCTTTCATTGCCGCCGCCGAAAATCGGAAGTCCGGCGTCCTTAAAGAGCGCCATCGTCGGTTCGTGGAGACGGCCTTTATTCGGAATTGCAATTCGAATCATTTTTTTTCCTTGTAAAATGAATTGATAATTTTTTAAATAATAAACTTGATAATGAATTTACGAATGTTATGAATTTTACGAATTTAATTGATTTAACATTCTGTTTTATCTTATTTAAGTCAATATAGCCGTATTGAACACATTGTGTTTATAAAAACTTTGTTTGACGGTCTTTCTTTTCCTTTTCTTTCTTCCTTTCTCTTCTCCTCTACTTTTTTTCTTTCCCCTTTTCCTTTCTTTTCTTTCTTTTTTCGGAGTCCAAAACCGAAACATCGTTTTCATAAATTTTTCAAATCCGAACCCCCTCTTTCATAAAAATAAAAAGTTCAAAAACGGGGTTCGTTTTTCTTTAACTTTTTAAAAAACGATGTTTCGTTTTTAACAATAAAATGAAAAATACAAAAACCGCTGTTCAAATCCAATAAATTTCATGAACCGCCCCTCCAATCCGAGTTTTGTGAGCGCAGCGAGCAAAATGAGGATTGGAGATGAACCAAATGATTCTCAATTAAAACAAAAATCCGCCTGAATTTGCATATACGCATCTGCATTTATTTGTGTGTCAGCGTTGAGTGTGTGTCAACGTTTGTTTGTGTGTCAGCATCTGCCGCAATGAGGGAGGCTCTGTCCACATGCATCATCTCATTTTCATCACATCCGCTCGCTACGCGAGCGTGGGCACAGATTACCTCCGGGTTTCTGTTTGCACAGATTACCTCCGGGTTTCTGTTTGGCGTTGCTGCCTCACCATATTTCGTAAATACAGTTGCCGACTTGCCGGCCTGCTTACCAATCTGTTTGCTGCCGCCGTCCGCTTCTGTCCGCCACCCGTTCTGCCCGCTGCTCCTCGCGCGCAAGCTGCCGAATTTTTAAAATCTTCCGAAATCACACTGCTATTTTTGTTTAAATTTCTGAAATCTCACTGCTATTTTTGCTTAAATTTCCGGGAAAATCCGGTCTGATTTTTGTCAAATTTGTTTGTTTTCTTTTCAAATTATTTTGATAAAAAAGGGGAGATTATTACCGAAATTCATGACGCCTTATTACTCTCAGTAATATCGTGGTGTAACAATTATATACTATCGCTTCATTTGTTTAAATCCTGATTTTACTGTTATTCGAAAAATCATTCTTGTTCTGAGGGATTGGCGCGAAAGCGGACCCTCTCTAAAAACGGCAGGGCTTTATTATTTTATTATTAATCAATAATTTACACAATAATTTACACAAAAAAGGAATCGTTTACATGAGTCAAAGAAATATTTGCGTTGAGCAATATCTGGAAACACCGATTGAAAAACAGCAAATCGAGCTGGTTGAGCGTAAAGGAATCGGCCATCCCGACAGTATTGCCGACGGCTTGGCAGAAGCTGTCAGCCGCGCGCTCTGTAAAGAATATATCGATAAGTGCGGCGTTATTTTGCATCACAACACCGATGAAACACAAATCGCTGCCGGCCACTCCATTCCCAAGTTCGGCGGCGGCCAAGTGGTTCATCCGATTTACATTTTACTCGTCGGGCGCGCAACCAAACAATTCGGCGACATCGATATCGCCGCCGACACCATCAGTTTAAAAACCGCCCGCAATTACCTGAAAAACACAATTCCGAATCTGGACTTGGAATCCGATGTCGTTTTGGACTGCAAGCTCGGCCGCGGCTCTTCCGATCTTTCCGATGTTTTCGGCCGCGACGGCTATGTTCCGATGGCAAACGATACATCATTCGGTGTCGGTCACGCACCCTTTTCAGAACTTGAAAACATCGTCTACAACACCGAACGCTCTTTAATCGAAGACCTGAAGAAGAAAAAAGGACTCAACGCCATCGGCGAAGACATCAAAGTCATGGGTCTCCGAAACGGCGAAGACATCACACTGACAATCTGCTGCGGCATGGTTGACAAATATGTCGATGACATCGGCGCCTACGTCAGCTACAAAGAACAGCTGGAAGACTATGTCAAAGACTTGGCGCCCAAATACACCAACCGCACTGTCAACGTTCACATCAACACGGCCGATGATATTGAAAACGAATCCGTTTTCTTAACCGTCACCGGAACATCCGCCGAAATGGGCGACGACGGCTCCGTCGGCCGCGGCAACCGTTCAAACGGTCTCATCACACCGAACCGCCCGATGAGCATGGAAGCGACAAGCGGCAAAAACCCGATCAACCACATCGGAAAAATCTACAACCTCATGTCAACGCAAATCGCCAGACAAATCGCCTCGGAACTTGACGGCATCGACGACGTTTACGTCAAACTCCTGTCCCAAATCGGCCACCCGATTGACGAACCCCTCGTCGCCAGCGTTCAGATCAGCGTCAAAGACGGCGTTAAATTCGATTCCATGAGAAAAGAAGCCGAAGGAATCGTTGACGAATGGCTTTCCAGCACAAAGAAAATTACGGACATGGTGTCCAAAGGGGAATTAGATACTTTCTGATTCTCTTGTTTTCATTTTTATTGCTTTTCTGATTCTTTCTTTTGTTTTTAATTTTATCTGCAAAAGTGTTAACTTCTTCAAAATCTTACTTTTTTAATGTGTTTTTGAAATTTGCACTATTCGCGCGCGGGAGACGCTCCTGTACCGTTGTTTTATTTTTCTGAATTCTATCATTTTCAAAATAATTTAATTTTCTATAAATACTTCCTCTGTTTATTCATTTTATTCAATTCTCAGGTGATTAAAATGGTTACAGAAATCTCTAAACAATCGCTTTCTCTCACTGGTTCTGACTTTAATGAACTCAGCGATATGCTTCTTAATGCCAAAGACACTGTATTTTCTTATCATCTGACAGAATTTACCGGCTCCGTTTCCTCCCTGACGCTGCGTCGCTCTCTGGAACTGAATCTCAGGTATGAAGACGGACTTTATATCCTTGCAAACGACGAATTGAACCTTTTTTCGTTTTCGGATTCTCTCAAAACAGCCGTTTCAGATATTGAACAGTATTTATTATTCCTGTGGGAAGAATACGTTTTGGAAGATGAAGCCAATTTAACGCCTGAAAGCATTCAATTGAAAAAAACGCTTCAGGAAATTCTTCAAATATCTCAGGAAATGGAATCCAAAAAAAGTTAACAATAGACGTTAACAAAAAAAGTTAACAATAGATGTTAACAAAAAAAGTAAACAATAGAAGTTAACAAAAAATCAGCAAAAAAGGTTATCAAAAGCAGTTAACAAAAAAAGTTAAATTTTTAAAAAGCAGCTTAATTTTGATTTGCTGCTTCATTCACGTATTTTTTGCCGATTTCCAAATATTTCAAAGCATCTTCGGGGCTTTTGGCTTCCGAGGTGATGCGGATAATCGGCTCCGTTCCCGACGGGCGGATTAAAAGCCAGCCCGAGGAAAACCATAATTTCAGACCGTCAATCCGTTCGGCTTCCGAATAATTAATCTCTTTTCTGTCGGAAATGATTTCTTCAACGGCAGACGCCATTACTTTCTTTAAATCTTTGTCCGGCAGGCGGATTTTGAATTTTTCATTGAAATAAGTCGGCACGGTGTCTTTGATTTCCGACGCTTTCATGCCGGTGTGCGCCAGCATTTCAAGGACCAGCGCCGCCGCCATCGCACCATCGCGGCAAACCTGATGGCGCGGGTAAATAATGCCGCCGTTTCCTTCGCCGCCGAATACGGCGCCGACTTCAACCATCCGGCGCCCGACATCGACCGAGCCGACCGGCGTGTAATAAACATCCGCCTCTTCGTCCTTGGCAATGTCCGTAAAACGCTGAGACGTGCTGACCGTTGTGACAACCGGTCCTTTTTCTTTATGAAGGATATACTTCTCAACCGCTGCCAGCATGATTTCATCATCAATGAAATCGCCGTTCTCGTCAATAAAAACAGCCCGATCGGCATCCCCGTCCTGAGCAACTCCGAGATCAAAGTCCGAAGAGCGCATCACAGCCGTTGCTTCCGACAGCGCTTCGGGAAGCGGCTCCGGATTGCGCCACGGGAACGTTCCGTCCGGCTGCGCGCCGAGCGCCAGCACATGACAGCCCAAAGCGCTCATCAATTTCGGCATCGTTAGCGAGCCCGCACCGTTTCCGGTGTCCGTCAGCACTTTAAACTTTTTCTTTTCAATCGATTTCCGGTCAATAATTTCCAAAATGCCGGCCAAATATTCGTCGTTGCAGTTCAGATCAAAAATAATTTCGCCCGTTTTCGACCAGTCGGCGGCCGTAAACCTTCTCGCAGTGTAAATGTCTTCAACGCGCTTTTCATCGTCCCTTGAAAATTCGGTTCCGTCACCGTCAATAAACTTAATGCCGTTGTATTCGCGCGGATTGTGCGAAGCGGTGACAATAATTCCGGCGGCCGTTTCCGGATGGCTTTTGACATAATACTGAAGCGACGGCGTCGGAACAACGCCGGCATCAATGACGGCAATGCCGCTTGCAAGCAAACCGGACGCGGCGGCCGACTTTAACATCATCCCGGAGATGCGCGTGTCTGTTCCGAGAACAACAACAGGCGCTGATCGCCGGTCGGCATCTTCCCGCTCCGATAAAAAAACAGCTAAACTGCGCGCCAAATCCAGCGCTTTTTCAGGTGTCAAATCTTCATTGACGATTCCGCGGACACCGTTGGTTCCGAAAAGTGCCATTTCTTTTTCCGCCGTTTAATTTTTAGAATTTAAATTTAAATTTAAAATTAAAATTTAGAATTAAAAAATAGAAATATGAAATTAAAAAATAAAGGATTTCAGCCGAAATACACCAAATCCTCGTCCGATGCCGGAGATTCGTAATATTCCTCGCCGTCTTCGCCGATCACAGAATCTTTGAGTTTTTCAACAATCTGATCCATGTTTTTGATTTTTTCATCCAGCGCGTCGGCGTTGACTTCAATGTCTAAAATGCCGCACAGTTTGCCGAGCAGAACTTTTGAGCTCTTCGGGTCGGCAATGTATCCCGTCGTCGTTCCCATCAGACAGGCCGCGTCAATGTTTCTGAGTTTTGCAAAAGCCAAAATCAAACCGGACGCGCCGACAATTCCGCCGGGCGGTTCGGAAGGATTGAACTGAATGCCCTGTTCTTTCAGCCCGTCAATCATTTCAACATTGTTGACGGCGCCGATGACATAATTTTCTTCGTTCACAATGCCTGTCGGGTAGCCGCCGAGCGTAAAAATGCGATTGACATTAAATTGTGATGCAAAACCGATGTAAAGTTCGCATAAAGAATAATGGCCGGCCGGATCCGTACTCTGCGAATCGCCCGCTAAAATCAGTAAATCTGCTTTGTCCGTTTTTGCCAAATACAAACGGTTTCCGACAAGTTCGACAGTGCTGTCTTCCTTAACCATCACCTGCGGAGGGAAGTGTTCGGAATAGATGTCAATCATTTTCTTGGCATCCAGCGCTTCAATCAGATGATCGGCAACCAGTTTTCCGACATGTCCGACGCCGGGGAGACCGACAATCATGACCGGGTTGGTGAGTTCCAGATTTTCCTGGTCCATGTGATAAATTATTTCGTCATTCATTTTTTAACCCCTGAGGGTATATTTATTCGAATTTCGACTGCGGATATATCAAATCTTTTCCGGCTGAATCGAATAAATACTTTTGAATAAATTCTCAGAATAAATACTCATTAACATAACAGAATTTTTTGGTCTTATTCCTTTCGGGGGGAATTCAAATTCTGTCTGAAAATTCTGCGGTATTTTCCGTATCTGTCTTCCGGCGAATACGATGCCGGTTTCGGGCTGATACAAGCGCCGCCGCAATCGGGACAAATTTCCGACAGCGTGTATCTGCCGCATTCCCGGCATTTTTTAATCCGCTTTCCCATTTTCTCACCGGTTTACCGAATTTACTGTAATCGAATTTACTGTAATCGAATTTACTGTAATTGAATTCACTGTAATTGAATTTACTGTAATCGTATTTACTGTAATTGAATTTATTGTCATCGAATATTTTATAATCGGATTTGCTGTAATCAGATCCGATTTCCATCAGATCTGCTGCAGTCGAATTTATTGAAAGTCCTTATGATTTGACCGATTCGATATGACGGTTGAAAAGTCCTTCGCCGCCGTTGTCCGTGATTAATTTAATTGATGCGGCCGATGCTTTCTTCAACACCGCTTCCGCCTTTTTATAATCGGGCGCGACAACTTTAATTCTGTAGCGCGGGGAACCGACATAAGTCACTTCAACGCGGACGTCATTCTCATCGACGGAATCTGCCGCGGCTTTCAAAGCATCCCGAATCATTTCAATGCCGTCGGGCGCGGTGGTCGTTAAGTCGACATAGCCGGCAATTTCAACGAACGCGTCTTTAATATTTTCCCGGGCCACATTGACGACGGCTTCCAGCATCTTTTTGTTGATGGACATGTTGTCAAAAGCAGATTCGCCTGAGATGGCGGCTTCTTCAAAAGCCGTGTATGCGCTTCCGAATTCGGCGGCAAAATCATAATAAAGCTCTTCCACCATTTTTTCATCAAAACCGGATTCTGCAGCTGCGATCTGAATCCATTTCTCAGCTTTCTGCTCATTTTTCCAAAGCTGAACTTTTGTTCTTTTCTGATGTTCGTTGACATCTTTGAGTGATAAATCGATATGACCGCGGGTTCTGTCAATGTTTAACACTTTACAGACAACTTTCTGTCCTTCGCGGATGTAATCGCGGACATATTTGACCCATCCGGCTTTGATTTCGGAAATATGGATAAATCCTTCTTTTTCTTTGAACTCTTCAAGTTCGACATATGCGCCGAAATCCGTCACATTTGTGACGTTGCAAACAACATAATCGCCGGCTTCCGGCCAATCATTACTTTTCATTTTTGTCCCTCTTTTTGCCTGATTTTTCCTGTCAGGCGGTATTAATTTTAAAAGCGTTGATTTTCTTTGATCAGCGCCTCAATTCTGTTTCGGTCAGACAGAACTGATTAAGAAATTATATGATATAAAAGGTTCCAAACATCTGCTGAAACCTTTTTGTTTGAAAAAACGTAAAAATAAGTGAAAATGAATGAAGTCTTTTTCATTTAAGCATATTTTCGGACAACGTCCAAAATGGCGTCCAGCTCTTCATCTTTTAACGTGAACTTTTCTTTCGCGTAAATGGATCTGAGCTCGTCTCTGGAAAGCGGCAGAATGTCTGTGATTCTGACAGCGATTGTCGGTTTCATTTTCTCAAATTCCAGCAATTCCGCAACCATTTTTTTGGCGTCGGCAGCGCTTAATTTTGAGAAAATTTCGGCGTGGTTCAAAGCTTTTCTGAACTCATAAACCTGTTCTTCGTCGCTTTCTTCACGTCTTTCTTCCATAATTTGAATTAACAATTCCTTGACTTCTGCAAGAGTTAAAAGTTCTTCGCCAACAACTTCTTTGACAATCATTCCAAAACACTTCCGGTTAAATCTTTTTCACTTATTTTGACGAATCAAAAATAATCATAAAATAAAAAGAGTAAGGCTTAATTTTATATAAATAAAGCTAAGCCGTTTATTCATTTTTGTACAAATGTACCAAATTAATTTCAATTTGAAATTTCAGATTAATAAATCCACATTCAATTACAATTTAATTGTATTTCTGGGGCTTCAAGTGCTGGGGGAGGGAGATGACTTCTTTTTGAGCTCTTCCGTCTCTGACACTTAAAACATATGCGCGGCCGCGCTGGCCGATCACTTTGCCGGTGGAGCCCTGGAATTTGGGGTTCGGGTGGCCGTGCTGTGTGCTTGCGTCGATGTCGATGTGAACCATCTGTCCTTCTTCGAATTCCTGAATCGCTCTGCTCGGTGCGGAAGTTCCTCTCTCGCGGATCGAGTTCTTCAATTTATATCTTGTGCAGCGTCTTTCGCCTGCTGATTTTGATGACATTTTTAAATCCTCCTAAATTATGACATAATCGTTGTCATGTAATGATGGGATGAACGTAATTTATGAACCGTGCGGCTCATCGGCCAAATACGGCCTGTCAGAAACGGCTCGCATTCGGGCAGTTCCTGTTAACGGTTCTGATTTCAAATGAGTCCAAATGAATCGGGATGAACCGTTTTTAGATTTCTTGATAATGAAAAAACAATTATTTTCCATAACTCGTTTTTAATCAAAGTTAAGCCATGAATAATTATTTTGGTATATTAAGTTTATCGAATAGAAGAAAACAGAATACAAATCCAACCTTAATAAACGTATGCTTTTTGCGGATTTGTTTTCGCTTCCAATTTTCATTATTTTTTGTTATTTTAATTCAATCCGAAGGTTCGGTTTGAATTCGTTTTTTAAATTCATTTATTTTGATTGTTTTTATTATTTTGATTGTTTTTATTATTTTTATTGGCACAGTCCGTGCGCGGGAACAGTCTGCCGCCTGCCGACAGCAGCGTTTTTAATGCTTTCTGGCAAAATAAATCCAAGAGTCATAATTCGTTTCATCCCGATTGTCAATGATTTCGCCGGGGATTCCGCGTTCATTCAAATGCTCGGCAATCCATTTTGCTTCATGCTCTTCTCTGAGCGTGAACAAAAGAAAGCCGCCGGGCTTAAGCATTTTAATTGCTTCGTCGGCAATTGAAAACCAAATATTTTTATTAAACTCATAAATCGTCCCGATCATAAAACCGATGACGGTATCAAACTGTTCGACATTCATATTTCTTGAAAGTGTCGTCGCGTCCATAATGATTGTTCTTTCAGGCTTTAAAACCCCGTGCGCCAAGCCGATGCAAATATCTTCTTCATTGATGTCAACGCAAATCGGCGAGATATTTTCGTCATAAAGCGCAAGCGTTGACATGCCGTTGCCGCAGCAGACTTCCAAAACATTCATGTCCGGCGCCAAAAAAACTCTGCCCGAATTCAAAACGTTCGGATTTTGCCTGATTTTTTGAATCGTTGCCGCCGCTTTTGAAACGCGGGCGGGCGAATAAACAGAATCGTACGGCGGAACGGTTTGATTTGATTCTTTGAAAAAAGCAAGCGCGTTTTTTGAATAATATTCGCGGACATCGTCGGCAAGGTCGTCGGGCGAAATTTCAAGCTGATACGTCGGGCAATTCAAAACGGCCGATTTAGAAATCAATTCCGGAAGAATGGCGTAAAACGCTCTTTTCGCTTCTAAATCCGATACGACGGGCGTAAAAACCAAACAATTGCCTGTGTCGGGAAGATTCGGATTCGCCGACGGTTGCCTTTCAACCATCACAAAACCCGTAATTGCCGCCTGCGCGCTCCGCCGGATAAATTCGTCCGTGTCGGCCGGATTTTTTTCAAAATACGGCATGTTTTCATAAAGCAGAAGAACGGTTTCAAAATCAAATTGCCCGCTTTTTTTCATTTCGACAAGATCTTCAAGCTGCGGAATGCCGGCGTAAAGAAACCTTTGAGAAGCATAATCGTCTTCCGTCAAATAAAACGAAGCGTCGATTCCGAGTTTTTGAAGAAAAAGAGAAGATAAGTTTGACATTTTCATAATTTGATGCCTCTGCATTAATTCCGCTCATTGATTATTCTGCTCATTCATTATCCGTCAGTCATATTTTCGATTTTCCTGTTACGAAAACCAGCCGAAAATCAAATCCAAAACGTGAATTCCCGAAACCGTCAGCAATGTAACGATAATTCCCGCAATAATCACGCCGGCCAAAATCGATAAAAACGCATTTTTAAACGGATATTTCAGCACAAGCGCGGCGGCCGTTCCCGTCCAGGCGCCGGTCAGCGGCAAAGGAATGGCAACAAACGTCATCAGCGCCAAATCTTTGTATTTTTCAACGCGTTCGTTGCCTTGCCTTTCGACGCGGGTAAAAAGCCAATTAAAGAAGCGGGCGAAAAGTTTGCTGTGCGCGGAGAGAAATTTGGAAACGGGCTCCAAAAAGTAAAAAATGACGGCAACGGGAAGCATGTTGCCGATGACGGCCAAAACAAACGCCAAAAACGGATTCATGCCGTAAACGCCGATTGCAACCGGAATTGCGCCGCGCAGTTCAATGACGGGAATCGCGGATATGATAATCGTTACAAGCCAAGACGGAACGCCTTGAAGAAGGTCAATAAAAAACGCGGCAAAATCCATATTTTAATCTCTGATCTTTTTTAATTTTCGATCTGTTTTCGGGTCTGTTATTCAAATCTGTTTTCGGGTCTGTTTTCGGATTCGTTTTCAAATCCGTTTTCGGATTGTTATTTGCTTCAGTTTCGTTCTTCCCGCATGTCACGGTTTTTTCAATTGTTTTTTCAATTGTTCTTTCGAAGCAATGCAAAATGCGCAATCAAAGCTTCCAATTGAATTTTCTCATTCGCGCCTTCCGTGATTCTGAAGTCGGTTTCGCCGACGGCGTCAATCAATTGAATCATTTCGCTGTCGTTCAAATCTTCGATCTTGAAAAGCGCGCGGTAAATCTGATTCATGACATCGTCCGCCGAAAGTCCCTGCTCAAAGACAAGCACGTTTAACTTCTCGCGCGCGCTTTTGAATTCGCCGGCAAGCGCCGTCTGAATTAAATCTAAAACATCTTCGGGGCGCGCCGTTGCCGTAATTTTGTAAATCGTTTCTTCGTCAATGTCCTTTTGAATGAAAGCCGCCGCCTGCAAAGAGTTGACCGCTTTTCTCATGTCGCCGCCGGCCACATACACAAGCGCTTTCATGCCGTCATCTGTAATCGTTAAATTTTCCTGCTCGGCGATGTATTTGACGCGCTTTTCAATCGCCTCGTCCGTTAAGCTGCGGAATCTGTAAATGGCGCAGCGCGACTGAATCGGTTCGATAATTTTGGACGAATAATTGCATGAGAGAATAAAACGACAGTTGCCGCTGTATTTTTCCATTGTGCGGCGAAGCGCGGACTGCGCGTCGTTTGTCAGCGCGTCGGCTTCGTCGAGGAAAATAATTTTAAAAGAAGCGCCGCCGATCGGCGCGGTTTTCGCAAACGTTTTGATTTTGTTTCGGACAACATCGATACCGCGCTCGTCCGATGCGTTGAGTTCCGTGAAATTTTCGTTCCAGTATTCGCCGAACATTTCACGCGCGATGGACACGGCGGATGCGGTTTTTCCGACGCCCGGCGGTCCCGTAAAAAGAAGATGCGGCAGATTTTTTGAGCGGACATAAGATTTTAAGCGCTCAACCGTCTCATCCTGGCCGAACACATCGTCCAGCTTCATCGGGCGGTATTTTTCAACCCAGATTTCTTCTCTCATAATTTCCCTCAATTCTTATTTTCCACAGATTTTGTTTTTTCAGATCATTTCTGATTTTTCGATAATTCTGATTTCTCAATAATTTCTTCAATATATTCCAATCAAATCAAAGTATACCTATATACTTTTTTCGAATCATTCGGCGCAGCCGGCCGGAAAAAACAGGGCGTCCGAACCCTCAGATAAAAGTCAGCCAAGTCAGCCGACATATGTGATTAATTTCCCGTGCTTGTAAATCGTAATCGGGCCGTCATCCGACACTTTGATGGCGATGCCGTAGATGCTGGCGTTCCAGGCCGCCGTGCTTCTTGCGCCGGGCAGAACTTCCAGATTTTTCAGGCCGTGCTCGTTCAGGCGAATCTCATCCGGCTCTCCGATCATGCAGGAAACGTCCAGCACATCGCCGTTCTTGGAAATGACGACTGCGCCGTCTACTTTGGCGGCGGCCATGATGATTTTGCGGTGAATTTTATGGCACACGTTTAACCCTTTCACCGTGCTTCGAAGCGTTTCATTCACTTTTTCATTCTGACAGTAATCGGGAATGATTTCATCCAGCAACTCTTCGTTTTCCGGAATGAAAATCAATGTTCCTTTCCGCTCGTACGATAAATCCAAAACCAATCTCAATACGGAAAGCGCAATGTGCTTTTCAATGAAATCGGAAAGCGTCGTATGAATGTTGGCATAATTGACATAATGCCATTTGCCCTGGGTTTTATGAAACAGCGTTCTTTTCGGAAGAACAATGTAAATGCTTCCGTTTTCAGAGGTGAGCATAATGAATGTTTTAGGCGGCATGCGCGCGATGAGCGGAATTAAATCTTCGTGGGGCGCCAAAAGCGTATTCGTCTCAATTTCTTCTTCATTCAGTGAAGATTCCGGCAGCGTAAACATGCCGAAAATGTCGCCGTCTTTACCGTATCCGGCAATTCCGACCGCATGCCCGCTCATTGAACCGCGGATCCATTTCTCTTCCATGATGCCTTTTTCAAAAGGAACGACATTTGAAAACGGCATAAAATTATCCTGCAGCGTTTGCTGAATGCATTCTTTTTTCTTTGCCACCAGCATGCAGAATGTAAACGGCTTGTTCTCGTATTGAAGATGCGTGCTGTTTTCGGCAATCTGAAGCCATTTGATCATCGGGTTTGTGTCAAAAGATGAAAACTTGGCAATCGCCCGGCTGAATTGACTTTGCTTCAGCGTCATCCAAACTTCCGAATGCTTCTCTTGTGCCGGAATGATTGTAATGTCGTCATTGAAAACTTGGCAGAAATTATCCCCGAATATCAAATCAATGTCCTGAACGTCACTTAAAAGTCGAATCAAAAAACCCGAGGCAATTTCTTTTTCCGGCCCGCCCCGATACAAAACAACGATTAAGCCGTTTCGTCCGTCACTCCAAAAAAGATTTTCCGCGCCGTTTCTGTCCGCCGTTTCCAGCTCGCGGCGGATTTCATCTTCCGTCAGCGGCCGGGCAGATTCAATCGGAAAAATATACTTTAAAGAAGAAATCAATTCATTTTCTGTCTCTTCACTGGCGAACCTTTGCATGTATGGAAAAGTAATCTTATAGCTTAAATTCTTTTTTTCTTTTTTAAAGTGAAAAAGAAAATGTAAACAAAAACAAACAAAACTGAAAAATAAACAAAACAGAAAACAAACAAAACAGAAAATAAACAAAACAGAAAATAAACAAAACTGAAAAATAAACAAAACAGAAAATAAACAAAACAGAAAATAAACAAAACAGGAAAATAAACAAAACAGAAAATAAACAAAACAGAAAATAAACAAAACTGAAAAATAAACAAAACTGAAAAATAAACAAAACTGAAAAATTAAACAAAACTGAAAAAATAAAAACGTAAAAAAAACAAAAATTAAAAAATGAAAATATAATATCAAAAAAAGAAAAAAATCAATTTCGCATTTTTTGACTTTTTCATTCATTTTTTATAGTTTATTGTCGAAAAATTCGACGAGAAATTCGACAAACTCCCGTGACTGTTGTCGAATAAACAGGTCATTTCACTAAAAAGTATATATAAAAGAAGTTTACTTCTAAAATATAGAGCAATCGTCTCAAATTATGAGAACCGCTCAAATTAAAATTTAAGACTTTACATTCGAAGGATTCTGTCTTAAAGATTTAAGATTTTAAGGTCAGGATTGTTATTTTAAAAATTTAAAGTCATTTTAAAGATTTAACTCTTGAATTCAATCATCATTCTAACGTTTCGGAAATGATCTCAATCATAAACAGGCAATGTGTTTCAGAATCTTATTTGTTTGAATTTCAGTTTAAATTTCAATTTGAATTTTATATGCTCAAAACGAAAAAAATCATAAATCAATGATGGTTTCATCATTTGAATTATCCGGACGAATCATCAATGGAAGAAATAACGGACAAATCGGAACCCAAAGTGACAGCGGAAACGCCGATTTTCAATGCTTCAGCTTCAGACGACTTATGCGGCATTCTTTTAAAAGACAGTGTCGTGCATTTGGTCAAATTAACGGGAGCTGTTGCTGTCTTTACTTTCGGAAATATTGACGTGAAAGCCTTTCGGGAACTGGATATTCCGGTGATTGACATCACGCAAATCAAAACGATTATTGAAAAATTAACGTATCTGCGAAACGAAAATCAATTCCAGATCCAGGAAGTTTCCGAATCCATCCGAAACGAAGCGGACAAAAACGCGTCTCTTCTGATGAGCGCGGCCGCTGTTGAATACAGCCTCGGAAATATCGGCTGCGGCATTGTTGTCGGCTTAATCCGGTCTCAAAATTCCTATTCGCTCGTCGTTCACAGCATGGAAGAAAACGAAACCGTTCAAATCATCCGGGAATGCGAAAAGCGCGTGACGCCCGAAACTTTCAGAAGCGTGCTTCATTTGTCTCTCAACATTGCGCTCAAAGGCAGAGAAGGCAAAAAAGTCGGAACCGCTTTCATTCTCGGCGACGACGAAGAAGTTTTGGAACGTTCCCACCAAATGATTCTCAATCCGTTCCGCGGACAAGATGCTTCTTTTGAAGTGAACATCAACAAAAAAGAGAACTGGGAGTCTGTCATGGGATTTGCTCAGCTCGACGGCGTCTTCATCATCAGCGAAAACGGCAAAATCTTATCGGCCGGACGCTACCTGGACGTGGACACGCGCGACATTCACATTGAAAAAGGACTCGGGACACGCCATCTCTCCTCCGCCTCCATTACGCGGGACACCAATGCAATCGCCGTTGCCATCTCGGAATCCGGCGGCACGGTCCGCGTGTACATGGACGGCAAAGAAGTGATTTTAATCGAGCCGGATGCATCTTTAGTTAAAATCGATGATAATAAGAGGAAATAATGATTCAAATTACAGGGAAATGGTTTCTTCCCTCATCTGAAACAAATCAGGTTGATGGGACATTAAACATTACTTCATCAGAAATTACTTTGGAATTGTATGGTTGTATCTGTTCAAATGGATTTGAAATTGAACATATTTATGGAATTTCAGCACAGGATGAAAAAATAACACTATTTTCATGTGGTAAATTAGATGAAACGATTACTGTTGAGAATTGTGATTCTGTTTCATTATCTCAATTAAGAACACCAACAAAAATGAGATTTTCAATTGAATATGTTATGTGTGGTGCCAATTTTTTTACTTATGATTCGAAGTTTAATAAAATGTTAATTTCAACTCAAGGAATTAATTATATTTTATCATCTTCTCCTCAAATTGAATGTTTAATTCCTCAAAAAAATGTAAAAATAGCTTGTTATGGAAATGAATAGTTTGAATTGGAAAGCTCATATCCTATATTTTATTATAAACACGGTAAAAATCGAGAATATGCTTGTTTCAGAAATTATTCATATCAATTATGTTTGTTGGTATCTTGTCTTTTGGGACAGCTCCACAATTTTTCTTGTATAAGACTCTATTATTTTGACGAAAATGGTGATGAAAAATATTGTAAAGTGTTTCTTGCACAACTAGAATCAAGTACACCTATAAATCCCCATTATGTGATTAGTTACAATGAGATTAAAGATAATTTTTGTGAAATTTTGAAAAAATGGTATAATCTTGATTCTGGGATTAAGTATAAGCATTTACGCAAATCATTATTTTCTTCATTTATTGAAAATAGTTATGTTGAAACTTTTAGGAATATGGAGTATTTAGTGACCGAATCAAAATTAATAAATACACAGGCGATTGAAAATCAGATTCTGATTCCAGTACTGGATAAAAATGGATAGACGATTCAAAAAGAAGGAACTGTGATTAAAAAGCCGAAATCTGGCGGGCCATCAGCAGCTGACAAATTGACTATATTTTTAAATGAATTGCCGAAAGATTTTCAAAAAAAGATAAGATATAAAGATGGAAATATCTTTGATTTGAAGGATGCTTTTGTCGATGATTTAATACCTACTAGAGATTTTTACATTCATGGTTTAAAAGAAGATAAAAAGAAAATTAAAACAGTCTCAGAACTTTCACAGGTTAATGATATACTTAATTTAACGACTGATTATCTTTTGTTAAAAAATACACACATAAATCCAGATTTGATTCAATCAAAATTAGAACTACGGTATAATTATTTAATAACGGAGGAAGATTCTGAAATTTAATCGTTACTCAATAAAATGAATCAAATCTTCCGTCATAACGCTTTCACAAAAAATGCATCGAAGCGCCAATCCTTTTTCATTTTCCGTGACGGCAAATCTTGTTTCAATCGGTTCGCCGCTGTTGGTGATGCAGTTCGGGTTGATGCATTTGACGATGCCGCAAACCGAGTCGGGCGTCTTGATATGTCTTTTCTGAACCACTTCATAATCGCGGATGATGCTGACCGTCGCCTTGGGCGAAAGCAGAGAAATCGCGTCGACTTCTTTTTCCGTCAGTTCGCGGCCTTCGATTTTCACGACATCTTTGTCCCCGCGGGAACCGCCGGCATTCATGACGACACTGACCGTGTTCGTGAAATTTTCCCCGTCGCTGAGAATGTTTAAAACATTCAGCGCCTGGCCGGGAATGATATGGTCGATGACCGTTCCGTTTTCAATCGCTTTGATTCTTAAATCGTTCTTGTCGCCGAGCTTTTTGGAACGTCTTTTGTCTGTTTCAGGACTCATTCTGTCATCTCCCGAATTTCATTTTCCATGCCGAGCACTTTGCAGAGAATCGCCATTCGAACCGGAACGCCGTAAAATGCCTGTTTAAAATAAGCGGCGTGGATTGTGTCGTCCACATCGTATGAAATTTCATTGACGCGCGGAAGCGGGTGCATGATTTTCATTTCCGGTTTCGCGGTCTGAATCAGCTCTTTTGTGATGCGCATGCTGTTTGAGACACGGTTGAATTCGGCAGGATCCGGGAAGCGCTCTTTTTGAATGCGTGTCATGTAAAGGACATCAATGTCTTCAATGACGTCTTCCATGTTGGTTGTCACCGTCACGTCAATATTTCGTTTCAAAAGGTCGTCGACAATTCTGTCGGGCAGTTTGAGTTCGGGCGGCGAGACAAGATTGATTTTGGCATTGTAGCGTGAAAGCGCGTAGCAAAGAGAATGAATGGTGCGGCCGTATTTCAAATCGCCGGCCAGAGCGATGTTTAAATTTTCCAGATGACTTTCGCGCTTGATGGTATAAAGGTCCAAAAGCGTTTGCGTCGGGTGATGTCCCGCGCCGTCGCCGCCGTTAATAATCGGCGCGGCCGAACATTCCGAAGCCATCAGCGCCGCGCCTTCGCGGGGGTGCCGGAGAACAACCGCGTCGGCATATTGAGACGTCACGCGGATGGTGTCTGAAAGCGACTCACCCTTCGCAATTGAGCTTGCTTCGACTTGTCCCATGTTTAAAACTTGACCGCCGAGGCGAAGCATTGCCGTTTCAAAAGACATGCGCGTTCGCGTACTCGGTTCGAAAAAAAGAAGCGCTAAAATTTTGCCGTCCATAATTTTGGACCCGACCTCGCCTTTGGCGATGGGTTCCAATTTTTCGGCCATTTCCAGAATTTCGTCGAACATTTCTGTTGTGTATTCTCGTGTCGAGATGATATGATGCATCGGCCGCATAGGTAACTCCTGTTTTCTGTTTGTTCAAATGTGGGTTGAAACAACGAACTCGGATATAACTTTAATGTTAGAACGGGAGAAACGAATATAAATTTACTGTCTTTTTTAATTTTATTGTAATTTTTTGAAAAAATCGGGAATGATTTTATAAAGTGTGATGAAATAAAGCGAATTATATTGCGTTAAAATCAATTTATTGACCTGAACAGTGAAGGAATTCAAAAATGGTTCAAATTCAAGTTGCTTTGGATGTTGTTGAGCCGGACCGCGCGGTTCGAATCGCCGAAGAGGCGGCTGCCGGCGGCGCCGATTGGATTGAAGCCGGAACGCCGCTGATTAAAAGCGCGGGCATGGATATTATCCGCAGGCTCCGCAAAATTTTTCCGGATAAAATAATTCTCGCCGATATGAAAACAATGGATGTCGGCGCAGCAGAAGTTGAAATGGCCGCCAAGTCCGGCGCGGACGTCGTCACAATTCTTGCGGCCGCCGACGATGCGGTGATTCGGCAGTCTCTTCTTTCCGCCAAAAAATACGGTGTCCGCATCATGGTCGATCTGATCTCATTTCCGGACCCGCTTGCGCGCGCCAAAGAGGTTGAAGTGCTCGGCGTGGATCTAATCAATGTTCATGTCGGCATTGACGCCCAGATGACCGGCGTTTCGCCGATTGAAACGCTCAAAAAGCTGGCGGCAGAGACGGACATGGAAATTGCCGTTGCGGGCGGGCTGACACCCGAAACTGCGGGAGAAGCAGCCGATGCCGGCGCGGATATTGTGATTGTCGGCTCTTACATCATCAATTCCGACAACGTGACGCAGTCGGCAGCCGACATTCGAAAAGCTGTCGATTTAAGCGCGAAATCGCGGGCGCCCGCGGCAGAAAAAAAATCCAAAGAAACCGAAATGATTGAAATTTTCAAAAAAGTTTCAACATCGAACATTTCGGATGCGATGCACAGAAAAGGCGCAATGCAGGGCATTTCTTCGAAAAACCCGGGAAAGAAAATTGTCGGACGCGCCGTTACGGTCCGATCTTTCGGCGGCGACTGGGCAAAGCCGGTTGAAGCGATTGACATCAGCGGTCCGGGCGACATTGTTGTGATTTACAACGGCGATCGGGACATTGCCATGTGGGGCGGCCTTGCCACACTGACGGCCGTGAACCGAAAATTGGAAGGCGTTGTCATTGACGGCGCGGTTCGTGATTTTGACGAAGTTCAAAAATCAGATTTTCCGGTTTTTGCGTCAAATGTCGTTCCGAATGCGGGCGACCCGAAAGGACTCGGAGAAATCAATGTTGAAATTATCTGCGGCAATCAAACCGTCAATCCCGGCGATTATATCATCGGGGATGACAGCGGCGTTGTCGTGGTTCCCAAAGAGCGGGCGTATGAAATTGCGCGCCGTTCGGAAGAGGTTTGGAAGCGCGAAAAAAGGCTTTTTGAGGAAATCAAAAACGGAAAAACATTGGCAAGCGCTCTTGAGCTTCTGAAATGGGAAAACAAAAAATAATCGGCGGCCAAAGTTTTTGACTGCCGGACAGGGTTTATTTTAAATTTAATGGGGGAAAAATATGAGACAAAAAAGATCTAAAATGCCGGACGTACCGCTTTTAATGACGCCCGGGCCGACGCAGGTCCGTGAAAACGTTCGGATTATCCGTGCTCTTGAAATGACGAATCCGGATTTGGATTTGAAATTTTTCAGATTTTATCGGAAAACCTGCTTTAAGCTGGCGGCTTTTATGAATACGAATTCGCAGGTGCTGATTTTAAGCGGGGAAGGGATGCTTGCTTTAGATTCGGCCTGCGCTTCGCTTGCAGAACCCGGTGACCGTGTTTTGATTATTGACAACGGTCTCTTCGGAGAAGGGTTTGCCGATATGGTCAAAGCTTACGGCGCCGAGCCTGTCGTCTTTAAAGGCGCGCGGACGCGCGGCATTTCTTCGGAAAATCTGCGCGAGTTTTTGAATGAAGATTCGGATTTCAAATTCGCAACAATCGTTCACTGTGATACGCCGTCGGGCGTGTTGAACGATTTGAAAGAAATTTGCCCGCTTCTCAAAGCGCACGGCATTCTGACGGTCGTTGACGCTGTTTCGTCAATGGTCGGCGAGCCGCTTTACACGGATGACTGGGGCATTGACATTTGTATCGGTGCTTCTCAAAAAGGATTTTCCGCGCCGCCCGGGTTGGCTTTCTTAAGCGTCAGCCCCGATGCCTGGGACGCGATTGAAAACCGGAAAACGCCGATTCCGTCCTATTACTGCAATTTGCTGCTCTGGAAAAACTATTTCGAAGACTTCTGGTTCCCGTACACGCCGCCGATCAGCGACATTTACGGCTTTAACGCGGCTTTGAACAATGTTGTCAAAGAAAAAGGCACGCTCAAACGGCACCGCAGAATCGCGAAAGCCGTTCGAAAAGCAGTCATTCGTTCGGGATTGTCCCTTTATTTGAGATCCGATTACTGCAGCACCGTGACCGCAGTCAATGTTCCCGAAGGCGTGGACGGCGAAGCGCTGATTCAGAGAATGAAAAATGAAACCGGCATTTTAATCGGCGGCAATTTCGGAGAATTGAAAGGAAAAGTAATCCGCATCGGCCACATGGGCGAAAACGCGCGGCTGGAATATGTCTCAGAAACGCTGAAAGCGCTCCAAGAAACGCTTGAAAAAGAAGGCGTTGTCTTGAACGCCGATATGGAATCCGTTTTCTTGGAAGAAATGGTGAAGAAAAAATAAGAACGGCTTGCCGTCTTTTTTCTTCTTTTAATTTCTAATTTTATTTTAATTTCTAATTTAATTTTCATTTGAATTTTATTTTCATTCGAGTTTAATTTTCATTCGAATTTTATTTTTGCATCCGTTCATTCGACCAATTCGCTTGAAGAGACCAGCGGGATGAGTTCGACGCCGATTTCTTTTAATGATTCGGCGGCGCCGGATTCGCGGTCCACGATGGTAATGACTTTTCGGATGACGGCGCCGTCTTCTTTGAGTGCGAGAATCGCTTTTTTAACGGAACCGCCGCTGGTGGTAACGTCTTCCATTAAAATGATTTCTTTGTTCAAGTCCAAGTCGCCGACATAACGGCTTTTGGTTCCGTATTCTTTTTCGGATTTGCGGATGATGAGAAGCGGGCACTGTGTCGAAAGCGAAACGGCTGTTGCGATCGGAACGCCGCCGAGTTCAACGCCGCCGATAATCACATTTTCGGCCGGTGTTTCCGTAACGGACGGGAGCAGTTCGGCGATGCAGTCCGCGATAATTTTCAATGTTTTCGGATCGGTGCTTGCTTTTTTAATGTTAATGTAAAAATTGCTTTTCTGCCCGGATGCCAATGTAAATTCGCCGAATTGAACGGCGCTGCAGTCTTTTAATGCCTGAATTATTTTAGAATTATCCATAACGATCAGCTGAAAAAAATTGTAAATGAATTGTAAATGAGTTTAAAATGAAATTGTAAATGAGCTTAAAATGATTTGTAAAATTGAAATGAAAGAATTGTTTTGAAATTTGAATCAAATTCAGGATGATTAAACTTTGCGGTTACCAAGGTTCGTTTTTAATGCCGAGCCAGTAGCCGACGATATTTGTTCCGATGTGAAGCGCCGGCGTCATAATCAGAATGACGATGAATGTCAGCCAGTCCAGTGTTGCCGTCAGCCATCCGAAAGATGTCAGGGCTGTCAGCAGGAACGCGCCGATCAAAAAGTCATATTGGTCGGCAAGCGGCAAAGACTGTCCTCTTTGCAGGCCGAGGCGGCGTTTAATGAAACTGAATGCCATGTCGCCCAAAAGAGCGCCGATTGCGAGTGATAAAATCGCAACGCAGGCGGACAGGTCAAACGCGCCGGGAACGCCGGACGCGCTGAATCCGGGAAGCGAAATGCCGAAGAAATGAAAACCGCGGCTGAGCAAAAAGATTTCGGCAAGCCCGGTTAAAAATCCGAGAAGAATGCCTGCAAAAAAACCGCGCCATGTTTTGCCGTCGCCTAAAATGCGGCGGCCGTCTTTCATTGTTTTCCCGCCGTCGATCGGTTTTCCGCCGCCGAAAACTGCGGCAAAAGAGTTGGGAAGATATGCGGGGAGCATAACCCACAAACCGACAACGATTGCTGTTCCGATTTCAATCAACATTTTTTAAACCTTTGAATTTGTTTTTAACAGTATTTTTGAATTGACATACGTTTTGGATTGAACATATGTTTTTGATATTGACATATGTTTTTCGTTTAATTATGGTATAATTAGAAAATGAATGGCTGTTTCATAATTATATTTATCGCGGCAGATTCTTGAAAATCATATTCATCTTCATACAAAATGGTTATACTCATTATCCTTTTTGTATCTCATTTTTCTATCCGGCCATATTTTTCAATTTTAAACCGACTTCAAAAGACTTTGTCTGTCGGTTTTTTCTCAAATCTGAAAATCGTTTTGTTGTAAAATCCGGCGGCGAACTTTGAGTTGTTTTCATTTCATTTTCATCTAATTTAATCTTATAATATTCATTCGACCGCAATAGTTTTAATACCCTGTTTTATTTTAATATTCATTATTTAATATTTTCAAAAATATTTCGATTTATTTAAATAATTGAACACTAATTCCCAAATTGCAGGATTCAAATCAAAATTCAATGATTTCGTCTCAAAATCTCATTGAATCAAACCTAAGATCGGTTGAATACAAAACAGAATTTCTTTCATAAAAGCCGAAATTCGTTAAACAAAACAAAATCCGCTGAATAAATACAAAATTTATCGAATAAATTTGAAATTCGGGGTTTGAAAATTCCGGTGAAAATAAACAATGAAAAAAAATCAAAATGCAATTTGCCGCGTCTAATCTTCGGTTCCGCCGATTTTTATTCGGGTAAAAAAAGGTGATTATTTGATCGATTATGAAATCAAAATACTGGATGAAAAAGATTTAATTTTTGTCTCGGATTTAAGAAATTTGGGCATCCCGCGAAATGTTGCCCTTGTTCTTGTCTATTTGTCAAATGTCAAGGAAGCGTCTTCTCGGGAAATTGAAATCGGAACAGGTCTCCGCCAGCCCGAAATCAGTCTTGCCATTTGCTTTATGGACGACAACGCCTGGATTAAAAACCATATGCTGAAAGCCAACAAAAAAGGGCGGCCGCTGAAAGTTTATTCCCTTTGCGTGCCGCTGGAATCCGTCTATGCGTTCTATGAAAAAAAAGCGCAGCAAGACTATGAAGAATCCATCTCCAAAATCAATCAGCTCAAAGAATATCTTCAGAAGAACAGGTAAAAATGAATTATAAAAGACAAACGAGTTGTTTACAATTCATTTTTTCATGTATTTTTTAATTTTATACCTTTTTAATTTTGTACCTTTTTAATTTCATATTCTTTTAATTTTCATTTTTTTTAATTTTGTATCTTTTTTAATTTTGTATCTTTTTTAATTTTGTATCTTTTTTAATTTTCATGTTTTAACAACGGATTTTTGGGAGAACGTTTTAATCGTCCTCTCCTTCAAAAACCATGTCCGTTATGTCAATTCCGTCGGTTCCGATTTCTTCTTCCGGATCATATTCGACGCCATCTTCATCAACATAATTTTCTTCCGTAAATCCTTCTTCTGAAAATTCCTCTTCTGAAAAGCCATTTTCTGAAAATTCATCTTTTGAAATGTCCTCTCCTGCAGAAATTTCATTTCCGCTTTCACATTTCTTTTCAAAACCGTTTTCATCCGGTTCCGCGCCGAGTTTGCGGGCAATGATGTATGTTTCCTGCCTCTCGGGTTCAATGACTTCTTCAACGACATAGCCGGCTTCTTCTATTTTTCGAAGAACGGCGGATTTGGAACGGTTTTTCGGGATTTTAATGACCTGCAGCAAACGGCCGCCGGCCCTGAGAAGCGGCGTCATTCGAATAAGCGCCGACACGGAATCTGCCGGCTCAAGCGTCATATCATTTAAAAGAACGTCAAACAAACCGTTTTTGGAAACTTCGGCGCCGGCTGCTTCTTCAAGCGGAACCGTGAAAACATCGGCGAACATGACGCTGATATTTTCATTTTCATAAGCCAATTTTCCGAGTTCCGTCCGGAAATCTTTTGAAAATTCAATTCCGTGCGCGTGACCGGAAGCGCCGATGTGTTCCCCGGCAAACATCAGAAATCCGCCGGCGCTGGAACCCAAATCCAGAACATAATCGCCTTCTTCAAAAAGCGGAATTCTTTCATGAATCGCTTTAATTTTAAAATAGCCGCGCGGCATATCCAAGCCTTCTTCCACATCAATCACGTCTTCTGCCGTGATGTTTTTGGACGGCTTTGTGCAAACGGCGCCGTTTAATTTTACTTTGCCGTCCTCGATTGCCCTTTTCGAACGGCCGCGCGATTTGAATAAACCCGTGTCCACCAAATAACTGTCAAGTCTCATAGAACGTCCACAACTTCACTTTGATATAAATAACATCTTGCTGAAAGATGAAATACCTGCTTATTTACAATCATTTGAAACAATGTATTAAATAGGTTCGATAATAATTGAAATTGTTTTTCAATTTGAAAAACAAATGGGCTTTCAAATGAAAATCAAATTGAAAAATAAATTGAAAAGCAAAATGAATGGAGATTTACACAATGGTTAAATTAACAGCTGAAATGAAAGAAGACATTAAAAGCGTGGGCGTTCTTCCGCTTGCAACCGCAACCAAATCCGGCGTTCCGAACGTCGTTCCGATTGCAATTCTGGAAATTGACGACAGTGATGAGAAAGACGATTACATCAACATTATGAATAATTTCTTCCTCAAAACACTCAATAACATCAAAGAAAACCCGCTTGTCGCTCTTTATTTCTGGACGCCCGAGACAATCGGCTGCAACCAAATCAAAGGCGAAGTTGTTGAAATCACCGCCCAAGGCAATGTTTACGAAGATTTTGCCGCCCGCGTCAGACCTGAAAAACCCGATTTGCCGCTCAAAGAAGTTCTCCGCGTCAAAGTGACCGAAGTCTTTGACTGCCAGCTCGGCAAAGAAGCCGGCAAAAAGAAGCTGTGATGAATCAAATCTGATTCCGCTTCTTTTTTTTTCTTTTTCTTTTTATTCCCTTTCCATTTTTTTAAATTTCTTTTTATTCTTTTTTTGTCATTTCCCTCACTTTCAGAATTTTAATTTAAATCTGAAGGGCGTTTTTATTCAATTCAAAAATCGGTGCGGTCCGCGCGCGATGCGGCCGCAGCAGACGGCGGCAGGCTGCAGCAACTGATTTTTCATTTTGTTTGAAAAACAATAAAATGAAAGAAATTAGAATGAAAGAAATTAGAATGAACGAATTTAAAATGAAAGAAATTAAAATGAAAGAAATATAAAACAGGGAATTTTTAAATAGACAGCAAGTCTATTTTCATTGTTCTTTTAAAAACGGTCAAATGGTTTTAAAATTTAAGGAGATGTAAACAATGGTTAAATTAACCCCTGAAATGAAAGCAGATATTCAAAAAGTCAAAGTTTTGCCGCTTGCAACCGCATCCAACGACAAAACCCCGAACGTCATTCCGATCGGAATCGCTGAAATCGACGACAGCGACGACAAAGATGATTACATCCACATCATGAACAACTTTTTCTTAAAAACCATCGCCAACATCCGTGAAAATCCGAAAGTCGCGCTCTACATCTGGAGCCCCGAAACTTCCGGCTGCATTCAGATTAAAGGCGAAGTCGCAGAAATCGCAGCCAAAGGCAATGTTTACGACGACATGACCGGCCGCGTCGCGGAAGCCAAACCCGGACTTCCGATGAAAGAAATTATCAGAATCAAAATTACCGACATCTTTAACTGCAAAGGCGGAAAAGATGCCGGGCAGAAGATTTTGTAAATTGAATCAATAATTTTGCCGGAATTTTCCGGCATTCTTTTTTATTTGTATTTATATCTTTAAAAAACGACATCATAAACTGAATTTTGCGGCGATTAAACTATTATTCACCGCATTTTTGCAATGATTAGCCGACATATTCGCCGCAAAATTTGCGGAGATTATTTATATATTCGACGCATAATCTGCGGAGAATAAATGAAAAAACTGCTGCTTTTGCATGTTTCTGCGGAGAATAAATAACATCGGGAGGATTTGAAATGACGGAATACATCTACGATTTGGAAAACTGGCCGAATTTTACATGGGATTATGAAAAAATCACCAAACCTCTCGGCGAGGTTCGAAATAAGCAGGGCAAATTAATCGGGAAAATGTCGGCATTGGGCTTTTCGATGGAAGAAGAAGCTGTTTTAAAAACAGTATCTCTTGAAATCGTTAAATCGTCCGAAATCGAAAATGAAAAATTGAATGAAAACGAGGTTTACTCATCCATTGCGAAACATTTGGGGATGGATAAACCGGGCCTGGTTCCTTCAAGCCGTCAAGTGGACGGTATTGTTGAAATGACTTTGGATGCCGTCCTAAATTATAAAGAACCCTTGACGAAAGAACGTTTGTTCGAATGGCATAAATCTTTGTTTTCGGAAAATAAAAGCCGGTTAAAAGTTATCGGGAATTGGAGCCCGAACCAAATGTATGTCATTTCGGGAAGACCGGGAAAAGAAATTATTGAATACATCGCGCCGAGCCCCGACAGGGTTCCGTTCGAAATGGACCAATTTTTGGAACGGATTAATTCGAATGAAAAAATCGACCCCGTATTAAAGGCCGGAATCGCACATTTGTGGTTTGTCATCATTCATCCGTTTGAAGACGGAAACGGCCGAATCACACGCGTAATGACTGATATGCTTCTGGCGCGTGCGGACGACACCCCCCGGCGTTTTTACAGTATGTCCGCTCAAATTCAAAAAGAGCGCAAAGAATACTACAAAATGATTCAAAAAACGCAAACCGGAACATTGGATATAACGGATTGGCTGATCTGGTTTTTGAAGATCGCCGAAAAAGCGATAGACGCGTCTGAAAGTACAATCGGAAATATCCTTCAAAAAACAGACTTTTGGAAAAAACATTCCGAGACGAACTTTAATGATCGACAGACAAAAGTCATCAAATTGCTGCTTGGCGATTTTGAAGGAAAATTAACAACATCCAAATGGGCAAAAATTACGAAAACATCCCAAGATACGGCGTTAAGAGACATTAAAGATCTGATTCAAAAAGGTGTTTTGGAGCAGAAAGCGGAAGGCGGGAGAAGCACGAGCTACAAACTTTCCGATTTGAAATGAATTAAAAAGAAAAAAAGAATTAATAATAAACAAGTTCAAACAAATTCAAATTATTGGCAATAAATCTGATTTATTGCCGATAATTTGATATATGTTCTTCTCTAATAATTTCATTATGAATAAATTAAATGTTGAAAATTTTAAAAAACAATTTATGAGTCAGGAAATCTTCAATGTAAATGATTTTCTTCAATATTACGAAACGAAAGAACCGGATATTCCAAAATCCACAGTAAATTGGAGAATTCACAACTTGGTCCAAAAAGGAGTCATACACCGCGTTGGCCGGGGTTTATATAAATTCGGAGAAACAAAAACATTTACGCCCGAATTGACTGAAAATCTCAAAAAACTCGGAAAAATAATTCAATCTGATTTTCCCGGAACTAATTTTTGCGTGTGGGAGCTGTCGGTTATTAATCGACTCAGTCATCATTTAATAAATTATAACATTTATTTTGCAGAAATCGAAAGAGATGTCTTAAAATCAGTGTACTATGATTTAAAAGAACATTATCAAAATACAATACTTGTTCAAAATTTGTATGAGGATCTTTCTGAATTTAATAATTACATTATATTGAAACCTCTTGTTACTGATTCGCCTTTGAAGGGCATTGAGAATATTCCGGTACCGTCATTAGAAAAATTACTGGTTGATTTATGTGCCGACAAAGAATTTTCCCCGTTCTGCGGCAGTGAAATATATTCTATTTATCAAAACGCTTTCAATGATTATTCAATAAATTGTAATAAAATGTTCAGATATGCAAGAAGAAAAGGAAATGAACAAAAAATAATTGAAATAATTGAAACAATAAATCGGCAATAAATCCAAAATATTGCCGATAATCTGGTAATATGATTGATGATAAAAGCACAACGTACGAATGGATTGTATCAACTTCCGAGAACGGCCGTATTAATAAAGTTCTTTTGGAGAAAATGATTCGTGCGTTGACATTATTGGACGGGTTAGCAGAATCCGATTTGGATTTCGTATTCAAAGGCGGAACATCTCTGGTTTTACTGCTGCATCCGATAAATCGAATATCCATAGACATTGACATTATTACATCGGATGAAAAAGAATTGAATGAAATATTACAAAAAATATGCGATGATAAAGGATTTTTGAGATTTGAGAAAGATGCGCGGAAACATATAACTGCCATCGAAAAAGAACATTATAAGCTGTATTATAAATCCGTGATAAATGAAGACGAGGAATACGTTCTGCTGGATGTGCTGAGAGAAAATATACTTTACACGAAAATATTAACAAAAGAAATTCGGCATGAATTTATTGAAATATCAGGAAATCCGAATGTCATTCAAATTCCGGACATCAACAATTTGTTAGGGGACAAATTGACAGCTTTTGCGCCAAACACAACAGGCATTCCGTACCAAAAAAACGGGCAAGAGATGGGTATGCAGATTATAAAGCAAATGTTCGATATCGGTTGTTTATTTGACGAGGCCGATGATATTAAAGTTGTCTCTGATGTTTTTTCAAAGTTTACAAAAGCCGAATTGAGTTATAAGGGTCTTGATGCCGGTCCAAATGATGTTCTTGACGATATCATTGAAACGGCTTTGCTGATTTGTTTAGAAACTGAAATAAAAAACGAGGCGCTGAAAATATTAAAGCAAGGTATTGTCAGTGTCCGTTCTTACATTTTTTCCGGAAGATTCAATGAAAACCGCGCAAAAATTGCGGCATCTAAAACGGCATATGTCGCTTCGGCAATAAAATATGGCGGAATGGAAATAAACAAATTTCATTCAGGCATGAATGTCCGAGATTTAGAAATTGCCGGCGCTCTGGATACAAAAATCACAAGAATTATGAAAAAAGCAAATCCTGAAGCTTTTTTTTATTTATATCAAATTTCCTTACTTCTAAACGAAGAATCATAACAAACATATTTCGAAATTAGTTTCCCGTGTTTAAACCGCTTCGCCAAATCTTCTTCATCCGCGTAAGGCCGTTTCAATATCAATTCTTCCGCCATGGATTTATTAAGTCCGGACAATTCTTTTAAAATTGAAAGCCCTGCCGTATTTACATTCACAGGATACGGAACACCCGTAATCGAACGGAAACCGTGATTTGTCACCAAAATATCATAAAATTGATTGAGCTCCAGTTTTTCGGGAACCGCAATCAAAAGCGGATACGTCCCGAATTGACGTCCGAATGTCATGAATTTTGAAACGCCGCTTTTCTCATTTTCTTTTCCGGCGTCTTTTGCGGAAACGGTTTCGCCGACTTCGGCAAACACGTCTTTGAGCACCGTTCCGACCGGAACAACGCGGCGCAGCATCGGCAAGTCAATTGTTTTTCGAACAAGCTCTTTGTGCGCGCGGAAGAGTTTTTCATTTTTGAAATCCGAAATTTTGTTATCGGCTAACGGTGTTTTTTGAAAAACCATCACTTGGCGGAGATTAATTCTCCGGACCATTAAGCCTTCGTCATAGAGCTGTTTCAAAAAATCGTAATTGAGCTGATAGGTTTTCTTGGTTTCTCCGAGAAGGCCGTAAACAAAATTAATGCCCGGCAAAATTTCGGGCATGCCGTTTGCGCCGCGCGCCGCGCCGACTTCGTTGACGAGGCGGACGGCTGCCAATACTTGTTCCGGCGTTGCTTTGAGCCCGTTTGCCTCAATGACGGCGGGATCGGCGCTTTCAATGCCCATCGCAATCACGTCGCCCGGCGTGTGATATTTGACAATTGTGTTTAAAATGTCACGCGACTCTTCGGGATATTCGGCAATCGTAATCGGATTGCCGTTGTCCATGTGAAGCGTTTTCAAATCGGGCGCGACGCGGCGGATTCCGGAATACAGTTTTTCAATCGCCGCGGGATTCGGTTTTAAAATCGCGCCGCCCGTATCAATGCCTTTGTAGGCGAATAAATCCGGCTGGCGGCCGATTCTGAAATGGCGGACGCCGTTTTGATAAAGCAATTCGGTTTCGGCGATAATGTCCTCCTCCTCTCTGAAATCGGGGCGGCCGTAAAACGCTTCCGTGCAGAAAGAGCAGTGCTTTTTTCGGCCGCAGCCGCGGTAGGTTTCAAGCTCGCAGATGATGTTCGGAAAATCGGGGTGCTGCTTTGCGATGAACGCGCCTCTTTTTGCCCAGCCGGCGATTTCGGCGGTTGTTCGATAGCGGGGCGCAAGCGGCAATTGTCCTTCTTCTTTTGAAAAATAATCATAAACAAAACTTTCAATATCTTTCTGCGCGACCGTGACATCTTCGGGCAAAAAGGAAAGGCTTGAGGCGGCGATTCCGCCTTCATTGGAATAACCGAGACGGATCGGGCCGCCGAGGATTTTAACGCCGTCTGAAAGGCGGAAAAGCGCGCGGATTTCGTCAGCGGTAATCGGCGTTCCTTTCAAATATTTGCCGGGGACAGTCATGCCGGAAATGATGATGAAAACGTCGGCGGATTTGAATTGCTCTGTCAGCGTTTTCCCGGATGCGCGGACGGTGTCAATCGTAAAGTAAGAAATATCTTCTTCTTTGAATCCGGCGTCAATCAGCGCGCCTGCCGTGTATCTCGGATACGGGGAAAGATAAGGCGGAACGCCGAAACAGGCGGGCTCGTCCACATAGCCGTCGAGAATAATTGCTTTCATTGTTTTTCCGGTCCGTTCAATTCTGTTCAATTCCGTTCAAATTCGATTCTTTGATTTTCTTGTCAAATGAATACCTTTATTTATTTATCTATCTATTTTTCCGTTATGCCTACAATCGGAATTGCCGACACAACTTTTGCGCGCTACAATATGGGCGCGGCCGCCGTTGACGAACTTAAGCAGCGGATCAACGCGAAAATCATCCGCGTCACGGTTCCGGGAATCAAAGATTTACCCGTCGCCGCCAAAAAATTAATCGAAGAACAAAACTGCGACATCGTGATGGCGCTCGGAATGCCGGGCGCGAAAGCGCAGGATAAAACGTGCGCGCATGAAGCGTCACAGGGAATTATCATGGCGCAGCTGATGACAAACAAACATATCATCGAAGTTTTCGTTCACGAAGACGAAGGGCGCGACGATAAGGAACTCGCTTTTTTAATGGACAGCCGAACGCGCGAGCACGCGCAGAATGTCGTAAAAATGCTTCAGTCTCCCGACCAATTGATTAAAGAAGCGGGAACGGGGCAGCGCGAAGGATTCGCCGACGCAAAACCCGTCGGGCAATAAACCGTTTGAAGAATGAACATCAAAGAATGAACATCGAAGAATGAACATCGAAGAATGAACATCGAAGAATGAATATCAAAGAATGAATATCAAAGAATGAATATCAAAGAACGAATATCAAAGAACGAACGTCAATAAATGAAAATTGGAGGATGAACGATGTCGAAATGGGAATACAAAACCGTCACTTTTGAGACGACCGGTCTTTGGGGCGGCAGTTTAAATGTTTCAAATTTTGATAATGAAGTCAATAAATACGGTCAAGACGGCTGGGAAATGGTATCTTGTTTTGCAACACATCAGGCCCAGGGAAAATCTTCGGCGGTGTTTGCCGTGTTCAAAAGAGAAATTGAAGATTGGTAATCGGGTGAATTCAAATGATTATCACGTTTGCCGCGGTTTCCTGTGAAAAAATCCGTGATTTTGAAAGCGGGAAAACGGATTCCAAACAATTCATCAACCTTTTAACCGAATCCGATAAAATCGGACTTTCCCAAATCGACCGCGCGGCAAACATTTTAGCCGAAGACGACGAATTTTCGAAATATTGGGAAATCACGGGCGCCGGTGAAATTTTAGCGGGCGGCGACGGTGAAGCGCTCATCATTGATCCGGTTTCGTTTGAAGACGGAGACGGCGGCGGTTTTGAAATTTGCAACCCGGCCGTTTACATGACGAATGAAGAAGTGAAAGAGGCCGCCGCGCTTTTGTCCGAAATTGATGAGAAGCAATTCAAAGACGTGTTTGACGCGAAAATGAAAAAGCTCACGAAATGGAGCTTTTTGAACAAAAATAAAAAGGCGCTCAAAGAAAGCGCGCCCGAGATTTTTGAAACGTTTTGGGACGAAGTCAAAATGCTGAGAGATTTTTATCAAAAAACGGGCGATGCGGGAAATTGTGCCGTTATTTTTGTGATGTACGAAGATGCGGATTTTGAATAATTTCGTCTCACGAATTCAACAAAAACACAACTCAAGCGTTATCATTTAATCTTTTTAAAATTTGTACATTTTTCTTTTAAATTTTCATTTTTTTTGAAAACCTCTCCAAATTCCGATTTTGTTCGTCGCTTCGCGCCGCCCAAAATTCGTAATTTGGAGCGGGGTTCGCTGTATTCGGTTCAAACTCAAACATCACTTTTTTAATTTTCGGCAAACCCGAACTCCCGATAAAACCCGAAAAACAATATCCTAAAAGAAGCTCAAGCAAAAAACGGAGTTCGGGTTTTTTAAAGTTGAGAAAAAACGATGTTTCAGTTCTTTGAAAAATTACTGAAAAACCAAAACAACCACCTCCAACGACGAGTTTCGTGAGCGCCAGCAAGCGTTAGGAGGAGTTGGAGATTCGTCCCATGAATTCAACGAAAAACCATATAACAGAATTGGCGAATTGAATTTTAAAAGTTTATTCGTTTTCTTTTAAATTTTCATTTTTTTTGAAAACCTCTCCAAATTCCGATTTCGTTCGCCGCTTCGCGCCGCCCGAAATTCGTAATTTGGAGTGGGGTTCGCTGTATTCGGTTCAAACTCAAACATCACTTTTTCAAATTTCCGGCAAACCTGAACTCCCAATAAACCCCGAAAAACAAAAAAGCATTCTAAAAACAGTTCAAGCAAAAAACGGAGTTCAAATTTTTATCAAATTAACAAAAAGCGATGTTTCGGTTATGAATACAGAAATACAGCAAACCCGGCTCTAATTTCCGAATTCGTCTGACGCTTGCGGCAGACGAATCGGAAATTAGAGAGGTTATCCAAAAAATGAAAAATTTTAGAAAAACCCTTTCAATCTCAAAAATGTCTGAATTAAATATTTATCAAATTACTTGATACATGGGTTAATAATCAAAACAATTATCAAAACAAAAATCAAAAGGAGAATACAAAAAATGACAGTTAAAATCGGATTTGTTGTTGCCGAATTCAACAGAGATATCACTTACCAAATGGAAATTTTAGGAGAAGAACACGCCAAATTCCTCGGCGCGGAAGTCACCGAAAAAATCTACGTCCCGGGCGCTTATGACATGCCGCTTGCGATTAAAAAATTGCTTGAAAACAAAGACATTGATGCCGTCGTGACCGTCGGCTGTGTCATTGAAGGCGACACCAGCCACGATGAAGTCGTCGTCGCGCAGGTGACACGAAAAATGACCGACTTGTCCCTGGAATACGGAAAGCCTGTCGCGCTCGGCATTTCAGGTCCGGGTATGACGCGCATGCAGGCGATGGAACGCATGGATTACGCCAAAAGAGCGGTCGAAGCCGCTGTTAAACTGGTTCAGCGCGTTTAATTTGTTCGGTGAATTCATTTGAATTCATTTTATTTTTAAATTTATTTTCATTTTATTTTTGATTCGTTTCTGATTGTTTTCGATTGGTTTCTGATTGTTTCTGATTGTTTTCGATTTGTTCATTTAATTTTGGATTTAATTCCGGTTTAAATTTCATCGGCTGATTTTTCAGCCGAAACTGTTTTATTATTCCGGTTTTTCAAGAATGGATTAGAAATTAGAATAGTTATTATTACAGTGAGTAATATTCATTCACAAATGATTCATTGGTTTGATTCATTGGTTTTGTTGAATCCTTAAGGTGCGGAAAATGATTTCATCCAGAATAGAAAGAGTTGAAGAATCGGCGACAATCAAATCTTCCAAAAGAGCGAAAAATTTAATCAGTCAAGGCATTGACATCATTAATTTCACGCTCGGCGAGCCGGATTTTGACACGCCGGCAAACATTGTTGAAGCCACTTACCGCGCAATGCTCGCAGGCGAGACGCATTACTCCGCCGGTGCCGGAATTCCGGAACTCAGATCCGCCGTCGCCGACAAACTCCGAAATGAAAACAATATTCCGACAACGGCCGAAAACGTCATGGTGACGCCCGGCGCGAAGCTTGCCATTTTTGAATCCATGATGACGCTTGTCGAAGAAGGCGACGAAGTTCTTTTGTTCGACCCTTCTTGGGTTTCATATGACGCCTGCGTGAAAATGGCCGGCGGCAAAACCGTTTGGGTAGAGACCGATCCCGACAGAAACTATCGGCCGACGAAGGATTTGGCGGAATACGTCACCGACAAAACCAAAATGATTGTGATTAACACGCCCTGCAATCCGACCGGTGCGGTTTATGAAAAAGAGCAATTGCAGGAAATCGCCGACTTGGCGATTGATCATGATTTCCTTGTCATGTCGGATGAAATGTATGAAAAAATCATTTACGACAAAAAGAATTACAGCATCGCCTCGTTTGACAACATGCACGAGCGCACTCTGACGATTAACGGTTTTTCAAAAGCGTACGCAATGACCGGCTGGCGCCTCGGCTACATGGACGCGCCGCAGCACATCTTCAAAAGTCTGGAGAAAATCCAAAGCCACACCATCAGCAACGTGACGACTTTCATTCAATACGGCGGCGTCGAAGCGCTCACCGGCCCGCAGGACGAACTTCACAAAATGCAGGCGGCATTCAAAGAGCGCCGCAGTGTTCTGGTTGAAGGCCTCCGCGAACTCGGACTGAAATGCGCGATGCCCGACGGCGCTTTTTACGCGTACCCCGATGTCAGCGAATTCGGAACCGGCGAAGAAATCACAGACCGCCTGCTTGACGAAGCACATGTCGCCGTTTCTCCCGGAATCGCATTCGGCGAGTCCGGCAAAAACAACATCCGCATCTCTTATGCGGCCTCCGTTGACCGTATTCAAGAAGCGCTTGTCCGAATGGAAAAAGTGTTCCAATAACTCTGAAATTGCCGTTGTGCGCTGCGCCGAACTCCGCAGTATTACAATAGGCATCTTTTCGTATTACAAAACTGTTTTAAACAAAGCATCCTATTTTGAATCATTCAAATTTGGAGATTAAAAATGACTGAGATTCCGTGGGAAAAAATCGCCGTTTTCGACATCAATCACGGCGGACTCTCGATTGCAAAGCAGTTGAAAAAGCACGGCGTTTCGACCGCTGTTTTTGACACTTATAAGAAATTTTCGTCCGACCAATTAAAAACGTATTCGGACGAATATGGATTTCCGGTGACGAATGACGAAAACGTGCTGACGGAGGATTTTGATATCGTCTGCCTTCCCGTTCACTTAAGTCCCGAAAACAGCTTTTACAAAAAAGCGGCCGTTCTCGGCCTGCCGATGATTACGCATCACGAAATGGCCGGGCGGATTCTTCGAAGCGATCCGAAAATCGCGGACCGCTATTTGATTGAAATCACGGGCGTCCGCGGCAAAACCAGCACCGCCGTTTTGCTTGCGCAAATGCTTTCTTACAAAAATCGTGTCCTGCTTCATACATCGGAAGGAATGACGTTTTGGGACAACGGCCGTTTCGAACGGGTCGAGCCGGGCGTCAGCATTTCCCCCGCTTACGTTCCCGATTTGGCGGATCTGGCGTTTGAACGGAAATACGTTCCCGACACGCTTATTTTTGAAATATCTCTCGGCTTTACGGGCGCGCAGGACATCGGCATTTTAACCGAAGCGCAGCCGGATTACTTGATTGCCGGCGGCGCGATGACATCCACGGACGCCAAAACCAAAATGATCAGCCGTTCAAAAGTCGGCAGCATTTTTGTCATCAATTACGATGATTTGGAAACGGTTCAAAATTATATTCGGGATGACCAAGAATTGATTATTTTCGATGACTCCGGCGCGGCAGTTGCCGAAAACACGCCGACGGACGTTTATGTCAACATCACAACAGATTCGGACGAAGAACCGGTGGCAGACATTGAATCTTCCAGAACCGGAATTGTTTTCAGAGCGCCGCTGCGTCCGGGCTACGACGTCAATTCCTACCGGACGGCAATGGCGGCAGCGGTTGCAGCCGCACTTGAATTGGATATTCCCGAATCTCAAATTACGGAAGTTATTTCAAATTTTGAAGGCGTGAAAGGACGAATGCGCGAATACGAAGAAAACGGCCGGCTGATTCTGGATAATTCCAATTCAGGACTCACAGCGGAAACGGCGGAAACAGCTGTTCAATACATGCTTGACAAATACTTTGACAAAAAATCGCCCGCGTATGACGCGTCGAGAAATGTGACGCTTGTCATCGGCGAAGAGGATAAAACCGTTTGCGAAGGGTTGGAACCGCATGATGTCGAAGAACTCATTGTCAACCATAAAGACGATGTTCAAAATTTAATCCTCGTCGGCGAACGCTTAAAACGGTTTGTTGATGTCGGAAAAATTGATGAAAATTATGAAACAATGGAAAAAGCGGAAGACGACATTTTCTGCAAAGCAAAATGCGCCGGCTCATTTAAAGAAGGACTTGCAATGGCGCTTGAACTGTCAAAAGAGGGCGACATCATCATTGCCGCAGTGAAATGTTTCAGATAAAATCAGGCTAAAATAAGCAAAAAAGCTAAAAATAAGCTGAAAATAAAGCTTAAAAATAAGGCTAAAATAAGGTAAAAAAATGACGGAAAAGGAAAAACTGATTATTCATCCGAGGCCGAGTTCGATTGTGGCTTCACTTTATACGCTCCGCGATTTAAACGTGGACGTCGCAATTTTACACGGGCCGCCCGGCTGCTCTTTTAAACACGCCCGGCTTCTTGAAGAAGACCGCCTCCGCGTTTTGACAAGCGCGATGGATGAAAATGATTTCGTCTTCGGCGGCCGGGAAAAACTGGAGCGGACCATTCAACAGGCAGTCGACTTGTTCAATCCGAAAACAATCGCTTTGGTCGGCACCTGTACGAGCATGATTATCGGCGAAGAGCTGACGGATTCAGCCGCCGCCGCGCCCGACGGTGTCGATGTCATCTGCGTTGAGACGCATGCCGGCTACGCCAACAACACCGACGGCGTCATCTCGGTACTGGAGCCTGCCATGGAATGCGGCATGATCTCAGCGGAAGAGCTGCAGCGCCAGCGCCGGCTGCTCACGGAAGCGACCAACGTTGAAATTCGTCACGGCGCGGCCAGCAAAGGGTATTTGGCCCCGTCCCGCGGCGACATCAAATACAAAGCGGCCGAGCGTTTAATCGAGTTCATTCGCGGCGGCAAAAAAATTGTCGGCATCTTAAACGCGAAAAAAGAGACGGCCTACATGTTTGCCGACGAACTCATCGCACTTTACGAAACGGCGCGGCTTTTCGGCATGGAAGAAAACATCACGATCTTTTCAAACACCGACATCACCCTGGGCCTTCCCCGCGTTCGCGAACACGCCGAAAACGTGATGAAAGCGTTTGACGAACAAAGCATTCCCGTTCACGAAATCATCGGCGGGCTCGACGAATACGCGGTCACGGGCGATCTTGTCAAAGATTTGATTCTTAACAAATACGGCGGCTGCAATGTGACCGGCCGCTGCGGCATGTTTGAAGCGGCGGTGATTGCCGGCGTTCCGCACGCGCTCCCGATGGAAGCGTTTGCCGGAATGGAACTCTTTTCCATTACGAACGGGCCGAGACAAGTGGCGCCGCTCAAAGACATGGGACACCAGCACGTGATGGTGGAAATTGATTTGCATCCGCAGACGCTCGGCGTCTCAACAATCGTTGCATCGGAATTCGGCGACACGCTTCGGGCGGTTGCGGCCGACATTCTGGCGGCAGATATCGGAGAGAAAAAATGAAGAAGATTATTGCAATTTACGGAAAAGGCGGCATCGGAAAATCCAGTACGGCATCCAACATGGCAGCCGCCTGCGCGCTTGCCGGCAAAAAAGTGATGTTGATCGGCTGCGACCCGAAAAGCGATTCATCCATAACGCTTCTCGGCGGCAAAAGGATTCCGACCGTTCTTGAAACTTTGAAAGCGAAGAAGAATGTTGAAAAAGACGACGTGATTTTTGAAGGATTCGCAGGCGTTTTATGCATGGAAGTCGGCGGTCCCGAACCCGGTGTCGGCTGTGCCGGCCGCGGTATTATTGTCGCGATTGAAACGTTGAAAAAAATTTATCCGGAATATTTGGACAATGATTTGATTATTTACGATGTCCCGGGAGACGTTGTCTGCGGCGGATTTGTCGCGCCGATTAAGAAAGGTTTTGTCAACGAAGTTTATGTTTTAACATCGGGCGAATACATGCCGCTTTATGCCGCAAACAACATTTGTCGCGGTTTTAATAAAATCGGCATGGAACTCGGCGGCGTTATCTGCAATTCCAGGAATGCCGACCGCGAACACGAACTCGCCGAAGAATTTTCAAAATCCATCGGCAGCAAGTTAATCGGCTACATTCCCAAAGACCCGCTCGTTCAAAGCTGCGAGCGCGACGGTTTTTCCGTCCTCGAAAACGCGCCCGATTCGGAAATTGCAAGTGTTTACAAAAAGCTTGCCGAGGATTTGCTTGCCAATACACAGCGTGTGAAAGCAACACCGCTTGACGATGACGAACTCAGAGAGCTGTCTAAAAAATACAGCGACTGATTCAATTCAAAACAAAATAATTCAAAAATTGGAGATACAAAAATGACATCTGACAACCGGCAGATTCCGAGAATTTTGATTTCTGCCGACCGCTCTTCTTCGGGAAAAACGACGATTTCAATGGGCATCATGGCCGCTTTGAAGGCGCAGGGCTATGTTGTTCAGCCGTTTAAAGTGGCGCTCGATTACATTGATCCCGAATACCATACGGAAATTGTCGGCCGCCGCTCCCGCAATTTGGACGGCTACCTGATGGAAGAAGAAGGTGTCATTGATGTTTTTACCCACGCATGCGGCTCTTTGGAAAACGACGGAAAAGGCGCGGACATCGCCGTCATCGAAGGCGTCCGCGGTTTGTATGAAGGATTAACCGCAGATACCGACATGGGCAGCACGGCGCAGATTTCCAAAGTGCTGAAATGTCCTGTCATCATGGTCATTAACGCGCGCAGCATGACACGCTCATGCGCGGCGCTCATTAAGGGGTTTGCGTCATTTGATCCCGATGTCAATATTGCCGGCGTCATTTTAAACAATGTCGGAAGTCAGCGTCATGCCGACAAGGCTGTCACCGCGATTGAAAGCGCGACGGGAATTCCGGTCATCGGTGTTGTTTACCGAAATCCGGAACTTGATTTTTGGATGCGCGAACTCGGTTTAATTCCGATTCCGGAAGGCCGGAAAACGTACGACCGATTCGCCGAAAGAATTCGGGTGATTGAAGAAACGGTTCAAAACAGCGTGAATTTGGAAAAATTAATTGAAATCGCAAACACAGCCGGATCGATTCAGGTGCCGGCAAAAAGCCGCTTTGAAGAACGTCCCGCCGTTCCCGGCGAAATCCCGCCGAAAATCGGCGTGGCTTTTGATGAAGCTTTTAACTTTTATTATCCCGACAACATGGATTTATTGCAGGCGCAAGGTGTCGAAATCGAACTTTTCAGCCCGATTCGCGACACTGAGCTGCCTGACGTCGATGCCGTTTACATCGGCGGCGGAACGCCTGAAATTTTCGCGTTCGAACTTTCGCTGAACAGTTCCATGAAAGAATCGATTCAAAACGCGTCGGCCGCGGGAATGCCGATTTTTGCCGAGTCGGCCGGCATGAATTATTTGACGAAAAGCATGACGATTAAAACGCGCGACGCGCCGGATGTTTCGTTTGACATGGTCGGCATCTTTGACTGCGAAACCGTTTACGGCAGCGGAAAGCGTGTCGTTACCTACACGAACGGCGTTTTTGAAAAAGACACGCCGATCGGAAAGAAAGGCAGCACGTTCATCGCGCATGAATTCCATCATTCGATATTGGAAAACATTTCCGGCGATATTGAATACGCGATTGATATTTCACGCGGCGTCGGAATCAAAGATAAAAAAGACGGCATGATTTCCGGAAACACAATCGGAACGTACGTTCATTATCACGGCTCTTCTTACACCGATTTTGCCGAAGAGTTTGTGAAAAGCGCGCGGGAATACCAAAAAGTAAAATGAGGTTTTCCTTCTTTCTTTTATTTTACTGCTTTTCTTTTTTATTTTACTGCTTCTTCTTTTTTATTTTACTGCTTCTTCTTTTTTATTTGCTGTTTCTTCTTTTTTATTTTGCTGTTTCTTTTTTTTATTTTACTGCTTCTTCTTTTTTATTTTGTTGCTTCTTCTTTTTTATTTTGCTGCTTCTTCTTTTTTATTTTGCTGCTTCTTCTTTTTTATTTTGCTGCTTCTTCTTTTTTATTTTGCTGCTTCTTCTTTTTTATTTTGCTGCTTCTTCTTTTTTATTTTGCTGCTTCTTTTTTTTATTTTACTGCTTCTTCTTTTTTATTTTGCTGCTTCTTCTTTTTTATTTTACTGCTTCTTCTTTTTTAATTGATTTTGTTTTTCGTTTCTTTTTCTTATGACTGTAATGAGGCAAAACTATATATTTCAAAATTTAATTATATATTAATTAATATATATTCAAAACGTTAAATTTGAACCCGGATGTTGGCTATGGCGTAAAACAACGATTTGCTCTTGCAAAAACAAATCAAAACGAAATGAAGACCCAAAAACAAACGCAAACAAAAACCTAAATGCGGAACGTGAAAAACAATGACCGAAAAACAAGCGTTAAGAAGAAATGCCGTTTTCACGGCATTCATTATGATTTCAGTATTGGCGACAGCTTTGTTTTTAGTTCCTTCTCTCTCGGCGGGCGATGAAGTCATTGCAACCGTCACATTTTATGCGGACGGAAAAGTTTACAATATTCAGCAAATCGAAGTTGTCGGCACCGTTTCGGCTCCGGCCGCACCGCCGCTTCCCGACGGATTTGTTTCTTTTGTCGGATGGTCGGTTGACGAAGGGCCTGAGGGAATTGAAAATCTTTATAATTTTTCGTCTCCCGTTAACGGAGATTTGAATTTGTACGCTCAATTTTCCGATAAATATTTGATTTCTTTTAAAGATTTGAACGGTCAGATTTATCATACGCAGCTTGTTGAAGCGGATGCTTACGCCGAATCGCCGGACGAACTGCCCGATGAACCCGGCCATGTGTTTTTATATTGGACTGTTGAAAACAGTACAGAAATTTATGAGTTTGACATTCCTGTTAATAATAATATTATTTTAACGCCCAATTTCGGCGACGCTTATTTTGTCTCTTTTAACGTTATGAAAGGAACCGAGGTGGAAGATCAATCTGTTTCAGAAGGCGGTACGGTTTCCGAGCCGATTCCGCCGACACGGGAGAGTTATGTTTTCAAATATTGGAGCACGGACAAAGACGCGGACCCCGACGACTTATCAAAAGCTTATAATTTTAACGATCCGGTCACCAAATCATTGACACTTTACGCCGTATGGAAAGCCGATGAAAACAATATGCCGGCCGTCAAAGTTATTGTATGGAAAGAAAAAGGAAATTTGCCGTTTGAATTTGATAAGTCCGATCCTTCAAATTATGTTTATCATGATTCATATATGACAAACGCGCTTGCGGGAACGATGCTCACCCTGACCGAAGACGATGTCAAAACCGGGCTGGAGGCGAATTCTAAAACAGAGCCGACACACAGCCAATTTGAAAGAAGTACGCCTGTACTTATCAAAGATAACGGAACGACGGTTGTCAATGTTTATTACACTTATATTGTTTACAACATTCATTTCGTTATGGATCCTCCCGGTCTGGAAATTTATGTCAAAGGCGTCAAATACGTATACCATACGGAACCCTATAACGGATATTTTATAGATCTCAAAGAAACGATGTTTATAGAAGACATTTGGCCGAGAAAAGGAAACGACAGTTTTGATTATGTATATAACATATTCGGTTCCGGGTCCCGTTTTACCGGGTGGGCCGCACCGCCGTGGAGTACCGACGGCGCAACTTGGGTTTCTAAAAGAATTACTTGTACGCCGGATATGCTGCCGACTGAAGAATATGATACGGGAGATCACAAATTTGAATTAAAAGCAACTTGGCGGGGATATGATCAAGTTTCCGACGTTTATCTCAATTATATGTTTGAAGCCCTTCCCGGAGAAACGTCAAGCGGCACGGCAGGAACAGATTATGCGGAATATAACGGCAAAACATACATTAAAGACCTTTTATACAGTCAGCCGGTCGGTTCGGCAACGACCGCATACAATTTAAAATCGATAGAAGGGATGGAAAATATTACGGCAGCTGCGCTGAAGTATGAGAACGGTGCATTGACGGAGATAACTTCGACGGGAGCAAAGACGCAATTCCTGTTATATGACCGTCTTTTGTACGGCATTGAAATACATGATACGGAAAACATTGCCGACACCCGAAACATCGACAACATTGTTTACGGGGAGCCTTTAATTGATTATAATATTGAACCGATTTCCCGTCCCGGGTACAAATTTATCGGATGGTATGAAGATGCGGAATATTACAAACCGATTGACCTTAATAATACGACCATGCCGAATCACAATTTAGTGCTGTTCGCGCGCTGGGAAACCCAAGAGCTGACGGCAACATTTTACGATAAAGAAAACGGAAACATATTGGGTGTTCAGTATTTCGCAAACGGCGGCAGAGTGGAAGAGCCCAAAATCAGTGACCCGTATTTCAGGGACCCGGAAAAATCCTATAAAGAACTGGGCATTTTTAAAGGATGGTATTATACACGGCCGAGCGGATTGGTTGTTCCGGTCGATTTTTCAACGGATAACATTACCGAAAATGTCAGCATGTATGGAATGTATCGGACGGAGGGATTTAAAATCACGTATAATGCCGCCGGAGGCAGCGGAACCGTTCCGATTGATGGTGAAACTTACACGCTGAACACTTTAGCGCGGGTCAAAGAAGCCGATCTTACAAAAGACGGTTTGGTGCTGGCCGGATGGCAGGAAGAAAGCAAACCGGGACTCCTTTATTATCCCGGTTCCACTATTCGAATGTACGGAAACGTTGAATTTGAAGCCGTTTATACGGATGCGGCAACCTTGACGAATTTAATCTATAATGCCAATTACGGCGGCACGCCCGAAACAAAAACGGATTCGGTTATGTCCGGCGCTTATTATGCTTTAAGAGACAATCAGACTTTTGCCAGGAATGATTATGTTTTAATCGGCTGGTCCGAAAATGCAGACGGTACGTTGACTGTTTACGAATGCGGTGACGATTATCTCATTCCGGGCGGCGGTGCGGCGCTTTATGCTCAATGGGCATATCAGCCGAACAACCTGACAGTGACTTATGACTCCAACGGCGGCAGCGGAACGGTGCCGGCTGATAATAATCAATATTCGTACAATGCACCTGTCATTGTTCAGGCGGGCAGCGACCTTTATCAGGTCGGTTTTGAACTGACAGGCTGGAATACGAATGCCGACGGGTCGGGAACAGCGTACGCGGCGAATCAGCAATTCAACATTATTGCAAATATGACACTGTACGCGCAATGGACGACAAATTCGGAAAAATTTACGGTCACATACGGCCCGAACGGCGGACTCGATTCGCCCGATGATGATAAACAATACGAATATGATGAACTTGTCACCGTGAAATCAAACGAAACGATGTATTTTGCGGGAAATGTATTCGTGGATTGGAACACGGAAACCGATGGAACCGGAGACGCTTATTATCCGAACGATACTTTCAGAATTCGAAACAATATTGATTTGTATGCGCAATGGACGCCCGTCAATGAAACGCATGTGCTTGAATATCATCCCAACGGCGGCGAAGGCGGGCATAATGTCACGGATATAAAATATGACGCCACATTAAACGTTCTGAACGCCGCCGAAGCAAACGTTTCTTATGTCGGTTTTGATTTCATCGGCTGGAATGAAGACAGCAGTGCGGCAGCCGCGGATCCGATTTTTGATCCCGGTATGCCGGTTCGGATTAACGACAATTTGACGCTTTACGCTGTTTGGGCTCAAAATACAACCACATATAATGTTACCTATAATCCGAACGGCGGCGAAGGCGGCGACACCATTGAAGATATCCAAATCGGAACAAATCATACGATATTGAACGAGTCGTCGTTGGGCGCAAATGTTTCCAAGTACGGTTTTAATTTTATGGGCTGGAACACGGATCCGACAGCAGCGGCAGCGGATGAAAAATACAAACCCGGCGTAAACCTGACAGTGACGGAAGACATCGAATTGTTCGCTGTTTGGGAACATGACAGAAGAACGTATTATAACGTCACTTATGACGCGAACGGCGGTATCGGCGGTACCGTTTCTCAAGTGATTCCCGGCGATTCTCACACAATTCTCGGCAACGAAACGGACGAGGCCGATGTTTCCCGATATGGTTTTATTTTCCTCGGCTGGAACACGTATGAAGATTCGGCAGAGGCGGATGACACGAATTACAGTGTCGGCAGCAGCATTACGCCTGCCGGTAATTTGACGCTTTACGCCGTTTGGCAATATGACGGCAGCACCGTTTATCGCGTGACATATGATTCAAACGGCGGCGACGGCGGTACCTTTGTTCAAATCGTTCCGGGTAATTCGCATACGGTTCTCGACGGCGGGGAAAACGGTGCACACGTTTCCAAATACGGATTTAATTTCCTCGGCTGGCATACGGATGAAAAGTCAACAGAAGCGGATACTTTGAATTACAGTGTCGGCAGCGATATTACACCGACCGGCGATTTGACGCTTTACGCGATTTGGAAGCATGACGGCCAAACATATTACAATATAACGTATGATGCCAACGGCGGCACAGGCGGTATTGTTTCCCGCGTTATTCCGGGTGAAGAGCATATCATTCTCGGAAGCGGAGCAGATGAAGCGAATGTTTCCAAATACGGTTTTAATTTCCTCGGCTGGAATATGAATCGTAATTCCGATCAGCCCGATGCGAATTATGCCGTCGGCAAAAGTTTTGTGCCGGGCAGTGATTTTACGTTTTATGCGGTTTGGAAGCACGACGATCAAACGTATTATAATGTGACTTATGAGGCGAACGGCGGCGTCGGATCGAACCATACCGAGCAAGTTATTCCCGGTGAAAATCACACGATTTTAACGGCTGAAGACATCGGCATTTCTCGATACGGCTATAATTTCACGCATTGGACACTCGTTTCTGATGACTCCGGCCAAAATTATACCGCGGGAGCTGAAATAACGCCGGCTGACAATGTGACTTTATTCGCTCAATGGGAACGCAATGTCAGTGAAAATTATACTGTTACTTACACAGCAAACGGCGGCACCGGAATCAATCATATTGTTGACGTCACTCCCGAAACCGCTCATACGGTTCTTTCCGCTGCCGATGCCGGCATTTCCAGGTACGGTTTTGCGGTTGATATTTGGACTGAAAACGACGACGGCACCGGTCAAAATTACACGCCGGGCGATACGATTACGCCGACGGATAATCTGACTTTGCACGCCCATTGGATACGCAATGAGAGTGAAAATTATACGGTCACGTACAAAGCGAACGGCGGTTTCGATGACGACTATATTGTTGATATTGTTCCCGAAAGCGCTCATATTATTCTTTCCGGCGAAGGTGCCGGTATTTCTCGGTACGGTTTTATTTTCCTCGGCTGGAACACGGATAATACTTCGGATACGGCCGATGACACGAATTACAGTGTCGGCAGCAGCATTACGCCGGCGGATAATTTGACGCTTTACGCGATTTGGGAACGCAATGACAGTGAAAATTATACCCTCACTTACAATGCCAACGGCGGCATCGGAGCCGATTATATTGTTGAAATTGTTCCCGAAACAGCTTATACGGTTCTTTCCGCCGAAAGTGCCGGCATTTCCCGTTACGGTTTTAATTTCCTCGGCTGGAATCCGGAAAACGCTTCAACTGCGGCAGATGACAATTACGTGGTCGGCAGCAGTATTGCATTGACAGATAATTTGACGCTTTACGCAATTTGGGAGCGCAATGCCGGTGAAAACTATACCGTGACTTACACGGCAAACGGCGGTGCCGGTGACGACCACGCTGAACAAATCATTCCCGAATCCGGCCATGCTGTTCTTTCAGCCGCCGATGCGGGCATTTCCAGGTACGGTTTTACATTCACTGAATGGAACACGGACGAAAACGGCGGCGGTCAAAATTACAGTACCGGAACGGAAATCACGCCGACCGACGACATGATTTTGTACGCGCAGTGGACGCGCGACACTTCCGTGAAATATACAGTTACTTACAAAGCGAATGGCGGTATCGGGACTGATTATACTGCTGAAGTTCTTCCCGAAGAAAGTCATACTATTGCTTCTGCCGATGAGGCCGGTTTTACCCGCGCCGGATTTACATTTGTTGAATGGAATGCCGATGAAAACGGCGGCGGTCAAAATTACAGTGCCGGAACGGAAATCACGCCGACAGGCGACATGATCTTGTACGCGCAGTGGACGCGTGACATTTCCGTGAAATATACCGTTACTTACAAAGCGAACGGCGGTATCGGGACTGATTATATTGCTGAAGTTCTTCCCGAAGAAAGTCATACCGTTGCTTCTGTCGATGACGCCGGTTTTACGCGTTACGGATTTACATTCACTGAATGGAATGCCGATGAAAACGGCGGCGGTCAAAATTACAGTGCCGGAACGGAAATCACGCCGACCGGCGACATGATTTTGTACGCGCAGTGGACGCGTGACATTTCCGTGAAATATACCGTTACTTACAAAGCGAACGGCGGTATCGGAACTGATTATATTGCCGAAGTTCTTCCCGAAGAAAGTCATACCGTTGTTTCGGCCGATGACGCCGGCTTTACCCGCGCCGGATTTACATTTGTTGAATGGAATGCCGATGAAAACGGCGGCGGTCAAAATTACAGTGCCGGTACGGAAATCACGCCGACCGGCGACATGATCTTGTACGCGCAGTGGACGCGTGACATTTCCGTGAAATATACAGTCACTTACAAAGCGAACGGCGGTACCGGTGCTGATTATGCTGTTGAAGTTCTTCCCGAAGAAAGTCATACCGTTGCTTCTGTCGATGACGCCGGTTTTACCCGCGCCGGATTTACATTCACAGAATGGAACGCTGATGAAAGCGGCGGCGGTCAAAATTACAGTGCCGGTACGGAAATCACGCCGACAGGCGACATGATTTTGTACGCGCAATGGACGCGCGATACTTCCGTAAAATATACAGTCACTTACAAAGCAAACGGCGGTATCGGAACTGATTATGCTGCCGAAGTTCTTCCCGAAGAAAGTCATACCGTTGCTTCTGTCGATGACGCCGGCTTTACTCGTGCCGGCTTTACGTTTGTTGAATGGAACATAGATGAAAACGGCGGCGGTCAAAATTACAGTGCCGGTACGGAAATCACGCCGACAGGCGACATGATTTTGTACGCGCAATGGACGCGCGATACTTCCGTAAAATATACAGTCACTTACAAAGCAAACGGCGGTATC